>CAJXNM010000013.1 GCA_913057135.1 uncultured Halieaceae bacterium | reverse complement strand
AAAAATGAGCGCTTGGTGTGCCTTTTCGACACCGATGATGGCCCTCTGGCAGTCGTGTTGGTCGGCGCCATGATAGTGGCAGGCATTGAAACGGTCTGGGGCGGGGTCGAAAGCCCCGTACCAAGCGCGGTGCGAGTACAGCACTGGCCCTCGGAACAGGCACCACAGTTTGCTGCCGGCGATGAGATAGGGCGATTTTTCCTGGGCTCAACCGTAATCATTTTGAGTCCAAAAGCGGATCTCGACTGGTCTGTCGATGCGGGAGACAGCGTTCGTGTCAAAGCCAATCTTGCCGACTAGGCTGCGTAGGGGCAGCCCTCGGGGGCACTGTCCCCCAAGGACCTCACAAGAACACAGCTAGAGGTGTGCTTCAGCAAACGCTGCCAATCGCGATCGGACAATGCCGTTGATGAACATCATGCCACCGTGGGGGTAGCCCTTTGTTTTCTCCACCAAATAGGTGAGACCCGACGTTAACGGTGAGATGTATTTATTATCGATTTGAGCCAGGTTCCCCAACACCACAATTTTGGAATCTGCACCCACCCTACTGATAATGGACTTAAGCTGGAATTGGGTAAGCCCTTGGGCCTCGTCGATGATGATGTAGGCGTTGTTGAAAGAGCGGCCACGCATAAAATTCAAGGACTTAAACTGAATGTTAGCGCGCTCTTTCACATAATCGATGCTGCCACCGGAGCACTCGTCACCCCCGTGCAAAATCTCTAAATTGTCATCGAAAGCAGCAAGCCAAGGCGCCATTTTTTCTTCCTCGGTGCCAGGCAAAAAACCGATATCTTCCGCAATGGGCGGTGTCGATCGTGCGACGATGAGCTTCGAGTATTTGCGCTGCTCTAATATGGCATGTAGCCCATAGGCCAATGCAAGTAGTGTCTTGCCCGAGCCCGCAGGCCCGGTTAGCAGGGTCATATCCATGCTGTCATCATCAAGCAGGCGCATGGCCATAGCCTGCTCAAGATTTCGGGGCGCCAGCCCCCAAAATCGCTGATTCATCAGGTTGTCACGGCTGTCGACTCGCAGCAAAACATGCTCATCGGTAACACGTTTGACTTGCGCTAAAAAAGCACCATCGTCATATACGAACACATTGGGGTAGGCCTCTGGCAATGCCGTTACCGGAATGCGGTGCAAGGTCATGTCATCTTCCCGCAGGGTATCGACATCGTCGATAGTGGCCCAAAAATCCCCAGGAATATGAATATAGCCCGTTGCTAGAAGGTCAATATCATCCAACACACGGTCGTGACGATAGTCCTCCACATTCGCCAAACCCGAACCCTTGGCCTTGATCCGCATATTGATATCTTTAGTGACCAGGCACACAAAGGTGTCCGGGTTTTCAGATTGCAAACGCAGTGCCACGTTAATGATGCGGTTGTCGTTAGCTTGATCTTGGGTGCCATCTAAAAACGGAATATCTTTGTCACTTTCCTGCAGCAACTGGTCCGGATAAATAGCCAAGCTACCGGGCTGGCCACCTAACGTTGTCCCTGGCATATCCACGCCCTGTTGGATCTCTTGCGGACTTGCCTCGCCAACCACTCGATCGATCATTTGAATGGCGATACGCGCCTCGCGGCTAACGGTTTTATCTCGCCGATCCTTGATGTGATCTAACTCCTCAAGCACCGTCATAGGAATAACGACCTGATGCTCGGCAAAGGTGGTTATTGCCGTTGGATCATGCAGTAACACGTTCGTGTCCAAGACGTAGATTTTACGGGGGACAGGAGCAGCGACGGGTGGGGTGACGCGCGATACAGCACTAGCTTCCATAAAGAAGTCCTCTAACGAGTAACAACGGGGGCGGGATACTGGTCTGGCGGCAAAAGGCCGATGGCGGGCGGATCAACAGAGTCAGGGGTGTCGGCCGCACCGTGGCGGCTGCAGTGGCATCGAGTCGTATGGGATCGGCGGAGCAACCCCAAAAAGCCAGCGAGTTCGTCAAACGACGTGTGTCCTACTCAATAAAATTTTCGGCGTAGAGGTAGTAAAGACCCGCTGTAGCCCCCTGTCAACGCCGAACGTGAATTGACTTAGGATAGAATTGAACACTGACAGCGTGCCCGAATTTAGTTAGCATTCACGGTGTAACTGGGGGATCTATACTGTACCTAATGCCCCCGCCACCCATTAACAGCACCACCGGCAGGAGCCTCAACAAGCCATGCTGAACAACGACGCCATGGCTCAGCTCAAGGGCCTCAAGCAAGAGATTGAGGCCCAAAAAGAGCATGTGGAAGCAACAGTGAAAGGCACCCAGAACCGCTACGGTTTTGCTGTGGTCGACGATGGCCGGGAAATTTTCATTCCACCCGACGAAATGCTTAAGGTGCTTCCCGGCGATCGGGTTCAAATTTGTATCCGTCCTGCGCCCCAAAGTCGCGATAAGTCCGCGAAGGGTGGCAAGAGTGGCAAAGGCGCCAAAGAAAACCGTACCGTCGCTGACATTGAAAAGCTGCTCAGTAGCCAGCTCGACCGCTTTGTTGGGCAAGTCGTTAGCAAGGGCAAAGCGGTATTTGTACAGCCCGACGTCCCTAACCTGCATCGCTGGCTGTTCATCCCACCCCATGCCCGCAACGGTGCCAAAGCGGGTGATTATGTCGAGTGCGCACTGTTCCACCACCCCATTAAAGATGGCAAACCATCGGCCAAGGTATTGCAACGGCTGGGTGATGCAACGACTCCCGGCATCGAAAACCGTTACTGCGCGGCTCGCGCCGGCCTGCCTTGGCAGTGGAACGACAAAAGTGCTCGAGACTTATTAAGTCACGTTGAGCAGCAGCGGCCACTGGAAGATCCCGATCGCACCGATCTCAGCCACTTGGCATTCGTATCTATTGACGCGGTCAGAACCGTCGATATTGATGATGCGCTTTACGCCGAGGTGACCCCAGAGGGCTGGGCGCTATACGTTGCGGTAGCGGATCCATCGGCCTTTCTAGAGGGTTACGCACCCGTGCGCGAGGAACTGTTGCAACGGGGCAACTCTGTATATTTCCACGGGGACATGGTGCCCATGTTCCCCGAAGCCCTCAGCCGTGATTTTTGTGCGCTGGCCGAGGAGCAAACCCGTCCGGCACTGGTATGCAAAATGACCGTGAGCGATGCGGGCGAAGTGGGGGAATTCAGCTTTTTTAAGGCGGTCGTGAAGTCTCAGGCCAAGCTGTCTTACGCAGCTGTGCATCGCTATATCACCGGCAGCAACAACGAACTCATGGCCTGGAGCAATCCCCTCGAGGCGCTAGTGCAGGCCTATCGAGCCTTGCGCAAACGTCGTGAGCAACAGGAATTGGTGATGGAGGATCGGCTGGAATACCGCTGGCATCTCACCGACGAACGTCAAATCGACCATATTGAAGTCACTGAAAAAATGGCCTCTCAGCACCTCGTCGAGGAGTGCATGATTGCCGCCAACCGATGCGCCGGCCAATTTTTAGTTGACGCCGGTGCCAGTGGTCCGTTTGTGGTGCATCGTGGCTTTCGTAAAGACCGCCTCGAGGAAGCCAAAGCCTTTCTCACCCGCTATCAACCCGAGCTGGCCGAGGAAGCCCTTGATTCGGTGTCTGGTTATCAAAAAGTGCTTCGCGGCTTGACCCTCGCTGATCACCCGCTGCCCCTGCGCGCCATGATTAATCGACTGTTGACCCGTGCCGAACTCAGTGCAAAACCCGGAAACCACATGGGAATGGCGCTACCAAGCTACACTAACTTTACGTCGCCGCTGAGGAAAACGGTCGATTTCCTCGTGCACGAACAAATCAAAGCGGTACTAAGCGGAGCCCCAGCCCAAGGCGTGCAACAGAGTGAACTCAATACCGCTAATAGCTCCATTCAACGCAGCCGGGCAGCAACAACCGCTGCCGAACGGTGGTTAGCAGCCAATTACCTTGAGCGGTTGAAAGAAGCTGGGCAGGCAACCTTCAAAGGGTTCATTTGCCACATCACGAGCAGCGGCTTCACAGTGAAACTGAAAGACACAGGCATAGAAGGTCTGGTTGACCTTCGCAAGGACCCGGAGAAATTCAGTTTTGATAAATGGACTGCCAGCCTGACCTCCAGTACCCGACGCTTCCAATTGGACGACGGTGTCGAGGTATGCTTCACCGGCAGCGGCCCGGCAGATGACTGGATCGCCCATTTAAGCCTTGTCGAGGGCTGCGGTCTCAAGCCAAGCAAAGAGTAACAAGGGGGCCCAAGGCGGCCCCAATCATCGGTAACTTATCACTTTCTGTTGGGGAGTAAGCCATGACAAAAGGGCTTGCCATTAAGTCCGTGCTCAATGATGCCGCGCTCATCGATACCGAGGTGACGGTATGTGGCTGGTTGCGAAGCAAGCGTGATTCCAAGGCGGGTATTTCATTTCTAGCCGTGCATGACGGCAGCTGCTTTGATGCCATCCAAGCGGTGGTACCCAATGGCCTCGACAACTACGACGATGAAGTGCTGGCACTTAGCACGGGCTGTGCGGTCATCGTCACCGGTCAACTTGTGGCCTCACAGGGCAAAGGCCAGTCTGTGGAAATTCAAGCCAGTGCCGTTGAAGTGGTCGGTCAGGTCGATGACCCAGAGGCCTACCCTATTGCGAAGAAGCGCCACACATTTGAGTATCTGCGCACTGTGGCTCATCTGCGCACCCGCACTAACACCTTCGGCGCCATCACCCGAGTCAGACATGTCTTGGCGAATGCCATTCACCAATTTTTTCACAGCAACGGCTTCTATTGGGTTAACACACCTATCATCACCGCCAGTGACTGTGAAGGTGCCGGTGAGTTATTCAAAGTCAGCACCCTCGACTTCGCCAACCTACCGCGAACCCCCGATGGTGCCATCGATCACCGACAGGATTTTTTTGGCGGCGAGGCCTATCTCACCGTATCGGGTCAATTAGCGGTCGAGTCCCACTGCCTATCAATGTCTAAGGTGTACACATTTGGCCCGACGTTTCGGGCTGAAAACTCCCACACGTCCCGGCATCTTGCGGAATTCTGGATGGTGGAGCCCGAGGTCGCGTTTGCTGACCTCAATGACAACGCGGTACTGGCCGAGCGCTTGCTGCGCTTCGTCATTGCCCAAGTGCTTGAGCATTGCGCCGATGACATGACGTTCTTCCAGCAGCGTATCGACAACACGGTGCTCAGCCGGCTTCAGGGTATTGTCGATTCGCCCTTCGAGCGTATTAGCTATACCGAGGCCATCAGTATTCTGGAAAACTGTGGTCAATCCTTCGAGTATCCCGTTAGCTGGGGCATCGATATGGCCTCGGAGCATGAGCGCTACCTGGCAGAGCAGCACATAGGTCGCCCCGTTGTGGTTACCGACTACCCGGCCGACATCAAGGCGTTCTATATGCGCCTGAATGACGATGGTAAAACCGTAGCGGCCATGGATGTGTTGGCGCCGGGTATTGGTGAAATTATTGGGGGCAGCCAGCGCGAAGAGCGGCTCGATGTACTCGATAGCCGCATGGATGCCCAACTTCGGGAAGATCTATGGTGGTATCGGGATTTACGACGCTACGGCACCGTACCCCATGCGGGCTTTGGCTTGGGATTTGACCGACTGCTCGCCTACGTCACTGGCATGGAAAACGTGCGCGACGTCATTCCCTTCCCGCGCACGCCGGGTCACGCCGAGTTCTAGCGTTAGCAGGCGGTATGCAAGCCGCACTCACGTCCGGGCAACAACTTGGTGGGGTCAAAGTAGTGCTGGCAGCTGGGTAGGCCGTGTTGGGTCATGTAGCGCTCTAGCTGCGGCTGAGAGAAATGGAAGAAAGGCGCTACTTTCAGCATACCCCGCGGGTCTCGGGTCACAATATCAAGTTGCGCCCGATGCTTGGTCTCCTCAGCTCGAATACCACTGATCCAAACCGTGGGTTGCAGCGCAACCAGGGCTCTTCGAAAAGGCTCCAGTTTCACCAATTGGGTGAAACGTTGGTGTGCGTCGGGCTCGTCTAAGGTCGGTACACCCTGAAACTCACGCACAATTGCGTCTGCCGATAGGGCCGGGCGAAAGGTGTGCAAGTTCAAGCCGAGTCGATTGACGAGAAGTTTAGCCACCCGATGGGTATCGGCGGTGTTAAATCCGGTATCAACCCAAACCACAGGCACCTGCTTGTCGAGGGATGCGACCGCGTGCAGGGTTGCGCCAGCATTAACACCCATACTGGTAGTAACAACGGTCGGCTCCCCCAGTGCCAGGGCCCACTGGACAATAGCCGAAGGGTCTTGATCTGCGAGTGCCCGATTGACCACCCGTAAATCGAGGTGTTGGGATCTGCTCTGTACCTGTAACCTGCCCTGTAAAGGGTGCTTAGATAAGCTCACGAGTATCACCGCCGTGTCGTCGATGATGCGGACCCTACCAAGAAAGCCTAAAAATTATAAATAATGTTTTTTAATAACTCTATAGCATATATGCTCATAGCCATAGGCTAGGGGTCTAACGCCCCTTACGTCGCTTCTTCAGCCCTTTCTCAAGGCGCGCATGCAGATCGAGATAGGTTTGAGTCAACTTATGGGTGGGCGCCAGATAAACCAGCGGCTTCATTTCGTGATGGGATTCCCGCATCTTCACCGAGCTGGTTAGGTAGGTATCGAGCACTGGAAAGCCCTCGGCCTTCAGCTCAGCCACCAGCTCCCCGGGCAGACGGGCCTGAGCGTTGAACTGGTTGATAACAATGCCCTCGATGATCAAATCGGGGTTGTGGTCTTCCTGTAGCTCTTCAATGTTAGCGGTAAGGTCGTAAAGACTGTTGCGAGCGAAAGAATCGCAATCGAAGGGTACCAGCACACTGTCAGCGGCAATCAGTGCCGACTTCGAATAGAAATTAAAATTGGGCGGGGTGTCGATGTAGATGCGGTCGTACTCGTCATCGAGCTTGGCGATAGCATCGCGCAGTTTGTAGATTTTATAGCGAGCCTCGAGCTCTTTCTCGATTTGCCCAAGGGTGGGGCTAGAGGGCATAAGATAAAGATTCTCAAACGAGGTTTCCCACACGAAGGACTCGGGGTTCTTGTTCATTTTTCGTGGGCCAACGGTTTGCTTGAACAACCCGGCGACTCCCTGCGCTTCAGCAGGAAACTGCTCTGCATCGATCTCGCCCACCAAATAGTGGGTAGAGTTGCCTTGCACATCCAGGTCAATGACCAGTGTTCGCAGTCCTTGACTGGCGCCAATGGCAGCCAAATTACAGGTAATAGAGGTTTTACCCACCCCGCCTTTCTGATTAAAAACCACTCGATGCACGCTGCCATCTCCCTCGTCAATTTCGGTTTTAAGTGGGCCGTTTTAGTGCACACTGCGCCCGCTGTAGATAACCCTTTACTTCACGCTTACCATCACGGTGCATTCTCGCGAAGCCACTGATCGCACACAGTGAGAGTGTAGCGCCCAATGGCACTCCGTGCCGAGTAGTGCTGAAATGGCGACTATTGCAAGAGCACACTTATTCGTCCACTCCGGAGCCCTATGATGCCCCCCGCCCCCAGTATTGCCCTGCTTCTCACCGGTAATGAACTCATGAGCGGGGATACCGTGGATAGCAATTCCGCTGCGATTGCCACCGCATTGGCCGCTGACAATGTCACCATTGCAGAAAAAGTCACCGTAGGCGATTACCCCACGCGCCTGCTGAGCAGCCTTGATCGCCTCTGCAACGAACATCAAGTGGTGATCATGAACGGGGGCTTGGGCCCTACCGAGGATGACTTAACCGCTGCCATTGTCGCCCAACTACTGGGGGTGGCGCTGGTTGAGAACCCCGACGCCAAAGATCACGTCATCAATTGGTGCCAACAGCGGGGCTTCAAAGCCACTGGCGCCAACCTCAAACAAGCCTTGTTACCCGATCAGTGCACTCTTATTCACAACCCCCGCGGCAGCGCCCTGGGGTTTGCCGTGAGTCACCGTGGCGCCCTAATTTTGACAACCCCTGGTGTACCCGGGGAGCTTCGAGCGATGCTACCCGAGGTTTGCCAGCGCCTTCGGGATCACCTGGGTACAGCTATCGAGGGGACTAAGCAATACACACGACGTTTACAGACCTTTGGTATCGGTGAATCGGCGATTCAAGAAATCGTGAGGCAACACATCCCCAACTGGCCGGAGCAGGTATCCCTAGGCTTTCGCTCTGGAGTGCCGCAACTGGAGCTGAAACTCACCGTTACTGACAAACAGTATTTGCCCCTGCGCGATAGCTGTGAACAAGCGCTAGTCGACAACATCGGCGATCACATTATTGGCGATGACAACACCACCCTGGCCGCCGCCCTGCAAAGTATTTTGAGGGCTCAGGGCAAGACCGTGGTCACCGCCGAGAGCTGCACAGGGGGCTTAATCGCCGCCATGATCACCCGAGAGCCAGGGGCTTCCGATGTCTTTCACGCGGGTTATGTCAGCTACGCCAACCGAGTTAAGCACCAGCTGCTGGGCGTACCCATGTCCGAACTTGAGCAACACGGGGCAGTAAGCCGGCCGGTGGTTGAACACATGCTTCAAGGTGCCCTGCATCGCGCCGAAGCGGATATTGGCGTGGCAGTATCAGGGGTTGCGGGGCCCGGTGGTGGTAGCGATGACAAACCCGTGGGTACGGTTTGGATAGCCTGGGGTAGCCGTGACCAGTGCAGCGCAGAGCGCTTTCAAATTCCGGGAGATCGGCCCCTTTTCCAATCCCTGACGGCGGCGGCAGCTATCGATTTGGTAAGGCGCCAGCTACTAGGTCTGCCACCACAACCCAAACTACTGACCCGATTCAAGCAGCGTCCTTAACCCCCGTGAGCGCTCAACATCCGCGCAAGAGGCACGCGAAACCACCGATGAGGCTATCACAAGCCAGCGATTGTTAAGGCTGTAGTCGCTCAAGCTGCCAGCGGCCATCGTCGTCACGTTGATAACGGAAGCGATCGTGTAACCGGTGCTCGCCACCCTGCCAAAATTCGATGGTGGTGGGTTCCAGGCGGAAGCCACCCCAGTCACTCGGTCGGGGAACAACGGCGCCATCAAAGCGCTCGAGCACCTCGTTGTACTGCTGCTCAAGAACCGATCGACTGGCGATAGGTCGACTCTGTTGAGAGGCCCACGCACCCAACTGGCTGGCCCGCGGTCTGCTGCCAAAATAGGCATCGGAGTGGCTTGGCGTCACCCGCTCAACACGTCCGGACACCGTGACCTGACGATCTATCTCGTTCCATGGAAACAGCATCGAGGCGCGAGGCTCCACTGCAAGAGCCTGACCTTTGTTGCTTTGGTAGTTGGTATAGAACACGAAGCCCCCCGACTCGATACCCTTGAGCAGGACAATGCGCTGCCAAAGACTGCCATTGGTTTCCACCGTTGCAAGGGATGCCGCGGTCGGGTCTTTTAGACCGGCGGCGATGGCCTGCTCCTGCCACTGCTGAAATTGCTCGATGGGGCAATCGGCGAGCATCGAGCGCCGTAGGCCGCCGAGCACATAGTTCCTTCGATAGTCTTCGTAATTCATAGTAGAGTGATGGGTTCCTTAAAGCCCTTCGTGGGAGCAGGGCTACTTCCCTTGCCGTATCCCTTACAGCAGCGCTTTTTTTGATGACAACAGCGCTTTTTTCGATTTCAACGGAGAGTGTAGCAATGAAGTCACTGCTCGATGCATACCGAAAACCTAATAAGGTCTTCGCTAAAAGGCGGACCACTGCAGTGACAGCTGCCACACAGCAGTTGTTTGCCCGTTGCTGTCTTTGTTGCAGCCTAGTTTACAGCGCGGCGGGTACCGCAGCACTCGATACTGGCATGGTGGTTACCGCCAATCCCCACGCCACTCGGGCGGGTGAATCTGTACTGGCAGCTGGGGGCTCAGCGATCGATGCCGCTGTGGCCATTGAAGCGGTTCTAAGTCTGGTAGAGCCCCAAAGCTCTGGCTTGGGCGGTGGCGGTTTCTTGGTGTATTACGACGCTGGCACCCGCAACATAACTGTCTACGAAGGCCGTGAAACGGCGCCCGCCGGTGCAACAGCCGATATGTTCCTCGACAACTCGGGCAAACCCATACCGTTTTTACAAGCCAAGAACAGCGGACTGTCCATTGGTGTGCCTGGGGTGGTCGCCATGCTAGAGCTGGCCCACAAAGATCACGGTGAATTGCCCTGGTCTACGCTCTTTGACCCTGCAACCAAACTCGCCGATGAGGGTTTCACGGTATCGCCCCGACTGCGGCAATTTCTCACCGCCTATGGTGGTCGCTTGATTCCGAAATCCGCCGAAGAAGGCCCCCTAGACGCATACCAGTATTTTTTTGATGACCAGGGAGCACCCAAAACCCAGCTGGTGAACAAGGCCTATGGCAACACACTGCGTCAACTGGCCAGTGACCCGAGAGCGCTCTACCAAGGACCTATTGCCCAAGCCATCGTTGACGCGGCCCAAGCACCACCGCGCGCCGGGATCTTAGCCCTTAGCGATCTCGCGCGCTATGAAGCCAGGCGCCAGGATCCCTTATGCGTTGATTACCGGCGCTGGCGCGCTTGCGGTCCACCACCCCCTTCATCGTGGGTAGGCATTGGCATGATGCTCGGTCTTCTGGAAGCCACCGATTTCCCCGGTACTAACAGAACCGATGACTGGGCCCGTGTTGCCCAGGCACAACAGCTAGCCTATGCCGACAGAGACCAGTTTGTGGCTGATAACGACTTCGTCACCGTTCCCCTGGCGGGCATGCTCAACAAGCGTTACTTGGCACAGCGCGCTGGGGCCATTGATCCAGCACACGCCCTGAAAGACCTTAATCACGGGGATCCCTGGGCCTTTGAACCGGCAGCCTCTACTCCGCCCTCACCCGGTAAAGACACCACCGACGACCGAGCCGGGACCACTCACTTTGTGGTCATCGACAACGCCGGTAATGTCGTGTCTATGACCGCCAGTGTTGAAAGTATCTTTGGCTCAAGCCGCATGGCAGGTGGCATGTTCCTGAATAACCAGTTAACGGATTTTGCCCGGGCGCCACGGGATAGCGATGGCAAATTAGTCGCTAATCACGCTGCGCCCTTTAAGCGACCGCGATCCTCCATGTCACCGACGGTGGTTATCGATAAAGACGGCCAGTTTGTCATGGCCACGGGGTCACCGGGAGGCAACTCTATATTGGCCTATACCCTTAAGACACTGGTTGCAGTGCTGGACTGGGGATTGAGCCCCACCGATGCTGTCTCTCTCCCTAACATGGTTGCAAGGGGCGATACCGTGCGCATTGAGCAAGAGCGGGCAGACCCAGCGTTGCTGGAAACCCTAGAGCAGCGAGGCTTTGCCGTGAAAGCGTCAGCGGGGGAGAATTCAGGCCTTAGCGTGATTGTCAGGGGCCCCGATGGGCAACTGACAGGCGCTGCCGACCCACGCAGGGAAGGCACCGTGGCTACAGTGCCCGCCCCGATTTCCGATCATGAATCAAGCCGGTAGACGAACCTTCATGGTTTGACGCGATAGCGCCACCAACTGACCTTCGCTATCCCAGAAGTCCCCATCGGCCTCGATGATACCCGAACTCAGATGGCGCGATACTAAGCGTCCTAACAGCGGCCCCGGGGCAGGTATCCGACGGCACTGCACGGTCAGCTCCACGGTTGGTACCCAGCCAAAAGCGCCGAATAGGCTGAACGGTGGCGGTGGCATGATGTCCGAGAACATGAGCAGATCAACACTGTCGATAGCCGCACCATCCTGATGCCTGAGCCACGCCACAAACTCGCCGGTACCGGGTTTTTTACCGGTTTCGAACAGCTCCTGTCCCGTCGTGAGGCGTATGTCGATGCGATCGTGGATTTCTAGAAACCCCCGCTCCAATGGGCGGGTCTCGGCAAATGCAGGGGCCGAAGGTGGTTCGGCACCGCACCAATCCTCACCCCGCAACAGCTGTAAATCGGTGTACGCGGCTGTGGCGCGAACCTTCAACTGCCCCTCTTGATAGAGGCTGGCGCTGGCAAAGGTGGTGCCTTTTCCGGCTTGCAAGGGCTCAATCACGATATCGACAGGTCCGAGGCCGGTCGGTGCCAAATAGAACGCATTAATCGATAACGGATCACGATGGGGCAGCGCCGATTGCAGAGCGCGGCCAATAACAGCCAGTACATAACCCCCATTTACCGCCGTACCTATGCGAACGCCCGGATGGAATTCTCCGCGCCAACGATTCTCTGCGATACGCTCGACCGCGGTATCCTGTTCAAACTGGCTCATGGGTTGCTCCGTTATTACCTATCTGCCGTACATTGTGTGAAATTCAGTTATAACTCGTACCGGTGTAGCACCAATGGTCAACAGTGAAACAGCCCATGGGAACCCTACGTTTACATAGCTACTGCAGACAATTGCTGATTGCTACAGCGCTGATTGCGCTGCCGGCTCTATGTGCTGAGGATGAACCAGCGGCCGTGCTCGTCGACATGCGCGCGCCAACGGTGGCGGATGACGCGGCGATAGCTATAGCCGACGATCCTGCAATCTTACGTGAGTATCAAGACCTCATTGCTCAAATTGAAGCGGAACAAGGGGCGTATGCAGCGGCTTTACCTGAACAATTGCTGGGTTATGGCACCACTCTGCAACAGTTTGAACGACACGCTGAAGCGGTAGAGGTTCTCCGTCGCGCGGCCCACCTCGCGCGCATCAACGGCGGCCTTTACAGCAGCGAACAAATTGCTTTGCTCAAAGCTGAGATCCGCAGTCACCTGGCCCTGGGCGATTACAGCGCGGTTGATGATCGTCAGCGGTATTTATATCGAGTCGAACGTCGCGCCCTCGATAACCCCGAAGCGTCGGCCATCGCCTTACTGGCACAAGCGGACTGGCAACAGCAGGCCTATCGGTTGGGTGTTGGCGATGAAGACACCTTGAGTGGCCGCTTGATGCTGATGTGGGACTTGTATCGCATGGCTCTCACGGGCTACTTAAAAGCCTATGGAGATACGGCGGTGGAGTTGCGCGCACCCCTAATGGGCATGCTGCGTAGCCAATACTTGATCGCCGGTTTTCGTGGTTATGATCAAAATAATGCCCAAACCACCGCAGAAGCGCGCTTGATAGCATTGAACTCCGAGGCCTACAAACGCGGCAAATCCGTCATTGAAGCGCTGGTGGAAATTGACGTGGCCAACAAGCTTCCCTTTGAACAGCAACTGGTGGACACGGTTGCACTTGGGGATTGGGCACTGTGGTTTGGTAAAAGCGACGAAGCAACCAGTCGTTACACACAAGCCATCAACCTACTGAGCAGTTCGGACACGGACACGGACACGGACACGGACACGGACACGGACACGGACACGGACACGGACACGGAAGCAAATGATAGGCTGTTGGCGATGTTGTTTGGCGATCCGACACCGCTGCCTGCCATCCCAGGTCTTGCACCTTTCCCAACACCCGAACACGGTGACAGCGGTGAGCTGGTGCTGACCTTCGACGTCACCGAGACCGGCCGCGTCACAAATTTTGAACGTACGCGTCAACCTGACGTCAAAGAAGGAGGACGGGAACTCATGCGTCTCATTCGAGCGGTGCGTGACGCTCGGTTCCGACCTCGCTTTGAACAGGGTTTGCCCGTAGCCACCGAGGGTATTGTTTGGTCTTGGAACGCCGACGCCTGGTCGGTAGACACCACCTTACCGACATCGGATTACTAACGCCAAATAGCACAGCATTGTTATCACTGAGGGACAGCAAGTTGAGAGACCGCCATCGGTATCGCCAATCTTCGTTACAGCAGGGCTGCTACAGACAGCTATTGCAGTTGGGGGCTATCGCCGTGGTACTGGCTTCTCTCACAGGTTGCCCCAGCGCCAGCAACCCGACAACACCCAGTGTGCCAACGCCCAGTATGCCTACCCCCAGCAGCGGTGCATCGACGCCCTCGAGCCCCAGCAGTAGCAGTAGCAGTAGCAGTAGCAGTAGCAGTAGCAGTAGCAGTAGCAGTACAAGTTCGAGCGCCAGCTCAAGCAGCAGTTCATCGGCTAGTTCGAGTGCTGCCAGTGGTTCTAGTGCATCAAGCGCCGGCAGCAGCGCGAGTGCCGGCGGTGGTTTTCCAAGCCCCAGCGGCGCAGGCACACCCTCCGATGGTACGGCCAGCAGCGATGCTCAAGGCGACGCCCCGAGCACAGGTAACGAGACAACCGTTGGCAATGGCAGCACCGGGGGTGCTGATGGGGGCTTTGAGGAGAGCGTTGAAGAGAGCGTCGCCGAAAACACAGGGGAAGCCAGCGGTGTTGAACCCGGGTTCGGGGACGCAGCGGTTGGCACCGCCCTGCCCGACATGCGCGATACCTTACCCAGCATGGAACAAGGTTATGGTGACGCGGACAATAGCGGAACTTCCGACGCAGATTCAGGCAGCGCTGAGGGCTCAGGTGGAGGCGCAGGTACTCGTAATAACGAGGGCGTGGCAACCGCATCTGGCAGCGGTGGCTCGGAGGTTGCCAACCGTGACAACGCCAACGGCACAGGACAAATAGACGCCCAATCAGGCGCTCAACCAGGTACTAGGGCCGATGGCGGCATGGTGGGTACAGACGGCTCAGTGTTCGGCGATGGCACCCTCACAACCGCCGAGCAAGTGGCTATTTTGGACAAACGGTTAGAACAGAGCACCAGCGACTTTGACGCCATGATTTTAGAAGAGCAGGAGCGGCAGAGAGACATCGATCGCAATCGCGCCCAAAGCAGTACACCCGTCGCCGATACGAGCGGTGATGATGGCCGAGGTACTAATAGTCCCTACCGTGACGATGTGGCGATGGGTGGCCAACCCGGCGGCATGGGAGGCATCGGAGGGCCCCGTGCCAGCGCCCAAAATCCCGCCATCTACGAAGCGCCCGAAGACATCCCCAGTGGCAACGACGATGACGTGGTGGCGCGACAGCTGCGAGAGGCAGCCATGCGCGAACCTGACCCGGTTATCCGCGAGCGGCTTTGGAACGAATATCGCAAGTACAAAGGACTGGAGATTCCCGAGTGAAACCACAGAGCCTGCCTACCGTTGCCTTGTGTCTGCTGCTGGCGCTCGTCGGTGGCTGTGTAAATCAAACGATTAAAAGCACCGCGGTTCCGCAGCTGCAACAACCCGCCACCGCCATCCCCGAGCAGGAGGTGCTCGATGTGGGTGTTGCGTTATTCGACCCGGGTATTTCGGCACTTGAAGACGACGAACCCGTATACCCGGAAGTTCGGCGGGCAGAGGCCACTTTTATTGCCAAGGAGTTGAGCAAGACGCTGCAAGACGTAGGGGTGTGGGGTGCGGTGCGTGTGGTACCCGATGACGAACAGTTCACCGACGTACTCGTGACGGGCACCATCCTGCACAGCGATGGAGAGCAACTCAAGTTGCAGGTGCAAGTCACCGATGCCCGGGGCATCACGTGGATCGATAAAACCTACAGCGGTACGACATCTAAGTACGCCTACGAGGGGCGCACTGCCGGTCAAAAAGACCCATTTGTTATGGTGTACCGCAACATCGCCAACGATATGTTGGCGGTATTCCAAAGCCTGTCCAGTAAAGAGCGACTGGCGGTTCGCCAGGTGGCCGAGCTGCGCTTTGCACGTAACTTTGCCAACGATGCTTTCGAGGACTACCTAAGTGTCGATAACAAGGGCCGCTACAACATTTTACGACTGCCAGCCGAGAGTGACCCTATGCTGGAGCGGGTTCGGCAGCTACGCCAGCGAAACTATATTTTCGTCGATACCTTGCAGGGACACTACAACAACTTTGCCGATGACATGTATGGGCCTTATCAAGAGTGGCGCAAGCTCAGCTATGAGGAAGTTATAGCGCTGCGAGAATTGAAAACCGAGGCGAATAGACAGCTGATAGCCGGTGCTGCATCGGTTATTGCCGGCATTGCAGCCCAAGGGTCCGATAATGGTTACGCGCGAACAGCGGGCATGGTGGGCATTGCCGGTGGCGGCTATCTGTTAAAAAGTGGCCTAGAAAAGCGTGCTGAGTCCAATATTCATACCCTTGCGCTGGAAGAATTAGGGCAATCACTGGAGGCGGAAATTACACCGCGGGTCATCGAGTTAGAGGATCGCACGGTCAGACTATCGGGCAACGTAGCCGATCAATACGACCAGTGGCGAGAACTACTGGCTGATATCTATGCGGCCGAAATGGGCGCCTTAGACGCACCCACCACGCAAGAAGCGCCGACTGGGCGCTAACAGGCGCCGCAGCCCTGCGCAAACACCGTACTGACTGCAAAACCTACTGACTTTAAAACCTACTGACTTTACAAAGAGACGCTGCTGTGACCGATCACGACGACCAACCGCTACGACCGGCAGCATTTACGCCAACATCAGCGGTCAAGGTTGAGCCTGCCCCAGTGACGTCGGCGCCCAAGGGCTTGCTGATTGCCATTGGCGTATTACTTGTTCTCTTGCTACTGGTGTTATTTGCATTGCCCCAATGGGTATCGCCGGTAACGCCTACATCAACCAGCACGGTGCCGCCGGTTAGTGGTAATACGTCAAGTACACAAACGGGTGCGTCGGCGCCACAGGTCTCTTCAACCGACACTGGGGGTACTGACAGCGCGGGCCCCAGCCCCTTTGCCGATGCACAGCGCCAAAAAGAGCGCCGCGCCGCCCAAGAAGCACTGCAGCAAGCACTGGAAGTACAGGAAATCCTGCTAGAAATGTCGGTAACCGAGTGGGCACCAGAGCTCTACAACAAGGCACTGCAACAGGCAGCTGTCGGTGACACCGCCTACCGAGAAGGCCGCTTTAACGACGCAACTGCTGCCTATCAAAGGGCGTTCGAGCAATTGTTGGCGCTGGAAGCGTCGATTGCCCAGCGACAGGAACAGGCCACTACAACAGTGATTACGGCAGTGGAGCAAGGGGACGAAGCCACCGCTAACACCGCACTGACAGCGCTGCAGCTACTGGGCACTGAGCCTTCGGTGCTCGAGCCGCTGGCGGGCCGTGTCAGGGCCATTGGCTCGGTGCAAGAGGCTTTGGCGACAGCCGAAGCCGCGGTCGAGGCTGAAGACTACGGCACCGCACTTGAAGCGTTGCAGCAAGCTCTGAGTGCCGACCCGGCCCATGAACAAGCCGCCAGGCGACAATCGGAAGTCGTTCAACTGGATACGGATTTTCGTTTCCGGCAACAGATGTCAGCGGGCTATCTAGCTCTGGAACAAGCCGCGTTTAGCAAGGCCGAGGAGGCGTTCAACCGGGCGGCCACACTCAAACCCGGCGCGCCCGAGCCACAAGCGGCCCAGAGAGAGCTTAGTGATGCACGGATAGCCGCACGCTTATTGTCACTGCAAAAACAAGGTGAGCAGTTGGTCGCGCAAGAGCAGTGGCAACAGGCGGTAACCGTTTATCAAGAGGCGCTGACCATTGACTCGACCCTGACCTTTGCGCAACAGGGCATTGATGCGGCACAGCCCCGAGCCGATTTAGATCGCGCACTGCGCGCTATCGTTGAGCAACAAACGCGGTTAACCAATCCGCAGGTCTTGGCCGAGGCGGAAGCCACCCTTGCGCAGGCCAAAACTATTCCCGACCCAGGTCCACGACTACTCGAGCAGGTCGAGCAAGTAAGTCAAACCCTGTCCTACGCGAAAACACCGGTGACGGTATCGTTGGTGTCCGATGCTATGACCGACGTGACGGTACTGCGGGTGCAGCGATTGGGTACGTTTACTAGCACCTCGCTGACACTGCGCCCGGGTCAGTACACTGCCATGGGCGTGCGTACCGGGTACCGGGATGTGCGGGTGAATTTCGAGGTGGCGCCCGGTGTCGATACCGTGGTTGAGGTGCGCTGTGAGGAAGCCATATGAGTGACTCCGACGACGGGCCTCTAACACCCAAGGGCTTTAGCCCCGGTGGCACGGACGCGAGTCGTGCAGATAACAGCGCACAGGAGGGTCACCTTGCGCCCACCGCCTTTGAGCCCCTGTCCGCAACGGCACCGAATCGCAGAAAACTGCCTTGGCCCTGGCTTGGGGCCGCCGCCGGTGCCCTACTGTTAATGCTGTGTTTAGGGTTTTTACTGACTGCCCGCTCATTAGATATTCAAGTTATGGCCGAGGGAGATGCCAGCGTTAACATTGAAGGCGTGGCATTGCCCCTGGGTCAGCGCTGGCTTCTACGCCCCGGAAACTACCTTGTCTCGGTAACAGTCGCCGGCTATCACCCTTGGCAAGATCAATTTACGGTGACCGACGCCGACAGCCAAACCCTGCAAGTTACCCCCATACCACTACCCGGCAGGCTATCGCTATCGTCACAACCCAGCGGAGCCGCTGTGTATCTAAACGGCTCACTGGTTGGCACGACACCGATAAGTGGGTACTCACTAGATGCGGGGAGCTATGAACTGAGCGTATCGGCACCGCGCTACAAAACCCACAGCGATACTATCGACGTGACTGGCCGTGAGGTACAGCAAACCCTTGCCATTGCCCTAGAGCCGAACTGGGCGGATATCCGACTCTCGGTTGAACCTGATACGGCCAGCCTATTCATCGATGACGCACCGGTCACTCTCGATGCTAATACCATGCAAGTATTAGCTGGCGAGCGTCAGCTGCGTATCAGCCACCCGGGCTATCAGAGCCAAACCCTAAACCTTCAGGTAGTGGCCGGAGAGCCTCAGGACTTGGGCGCTGTTACCTTGGCACCCGCAGAGGGTGAACTCTCCCTTAGCTCAAACCCAAGCCAGGCGAACGTTACCGTCGATGGGCAGTTTGTTGGACGCACCCCTGTCACCGTAGCCCTAAGCCCGGGCCGTGAACACTTAGTGCAATTATCCAAAGCAGGGTACGACCGCAAGAGCGTGACGCTAGCCTTAGAGAAAGGCCAGCAAGCAACGCGCAACATTGTCCTGACGCCCCGCTTAGGCAACATCCGCTTTCAAATAACACCCGATAACGCAACCTTGCTGGTTAACGGCAAGGTAGTCGGTACCGGCAGTCAAACCTTGGCACTACCGGCGGTAGAACAACGGATAGAGGTACAGCTCGATGGCTATGCCAGCGAGCGGCGGCGTATCACCCCCCGACCGGGCCTAGAGCAAGCGCTGGCGATTACCTTACTCACCAACGCCGAGGCCCGACGAGCGGCGCTGACCCCTGAAGTGACCAGCGCCTTGGGACAAACGCTGATTCTGATTGACCCTACAGCCGAGCCGCTCAATGAATTTATGATGGGCGCTTCACGGCGTGAACCCGGACGGCGATCGAATGAGGTGCAGCACCCCGTACGCCTCGAGCGTGCGTTTTATATTGCCACCACAGAGACCACCAATGCCCAATTCCGGCAGTTCCTTGCCGAGCACGACAGCGGGCAAATAGAGGGCAATAGCCTTAACCGAGAGCATCAGCCGGCCGTGCAAGTGAGCTGGCAACAAGCGGCCCGTTTCTGTAACTGGCTCAGTGCTAAAGAGGGGTTGCCACCGTTTTACCGGGATTCCCAAGGCATCATCGATGGCTTTAATCCATCGAGTATAGGTTACCGGCTGCCTACCGAAGCAGAGTGGTCGTTTGTGGCTCGCGTCGAGGGGGAGCGTTATCGCCGCTTCGCCTGGGGCGACGCATTCCCACCCACTCAAGCGGTGGTGAACGTTGCCGATAACACGTCGGCGCTCGTGACTGGTCGCATCTTAAATGGCTACGCCGACGGGCATATTGTTGCAGCACCGGTAGCCAGTTTTCCCGCCAATCATCGGGGAGTGTTCGATATGGGGGGTAACGTTGCCGAGTGGGTCAACGATGTCTACGCCATACCATCGGCCAATGCCGATGTGGCGGTGGACCCGATGGGCGCACTGAAGGGTGATAATTACACGGTGCGAGGGGCTAGCTGGGCGCTGAGTCGCTTGTCGGAATTACGACTCACCGCACGAGATTACGGCGCCCGGGGACGAGATGATTTGGGTTTCAGGATTGCACGTTATGCCGAGTAGAACCGCTAGCAGAGCTAAAACTGCGCCCGCGCCTTTTGCCGCTCTGTTATTTGTTGTCTCCCAGTGGTTTGTGGGCGCCTGGGCGCTTGCTATCGATGAAGGCAGCTTAGCACTAACCCAAAACACACAAGCCTCAGACAGCGATGCAGTGGTAGACAATGCTGAGGCTACCAACGACAGCACAGACAGCTCAGAGCCAACAAACTCAGAGCCAACAAAAAAGGACACTGAACTTGCTATCGACCCGTCACAGGCTCGTCCCAGCTTGGATTACGTGCCTTCAGAGACCATATCGGAAGACAAGTCGGTCTCGTTCCCCGTCGATATTTAACCCTAGGATCTCCCACTATGAACCGCCAGCTTAACGCCGATTTTTTATATCAAGTCTTCGCACTCTTGGTGGCTGTTGTTTTGGTGCATGCGGTCTACGTGGGCATTATTCGACCCAGTGCCGACGCCCAATTAGCCGCACAAGCGGCGCTACAAGCCGCCGGTGGCGATGTGGTCACCGAGCGCACACTGGCCATTGTGATCCGGGATTTCGAGCAAGAGGCCTGCTTTATTTTACTGCTGTGGGCACTGGCCATCATGGGACTGAAAGCGTACCGGACACGAGAAGAGCAGCGCATGCTGTCGCTCAATCTCGTGGAGGTAGCAGAGGGCACCAGCGTTTTACCCCAGGATGCCAGAGAATATGCCCGTGCCATTGAGGCGCTGCCAGCAGCACAACAGGACTACCTTCTGCCTCGAGCGCTCAGCAATGCCCTGCAGCGCTTCGCCAGTACCCAATCGATTCCTGCCGTATCTGAGGCGGTGCGTGAACAGTGCGATATTGAAGCCGATCGACTCGACTCTGAGCTCTCCATGGTGCGCTACATTTCGTGGGCGATACCCTCTATAGGGTTTATTGGCACCGTTCGCGGGATCGGTGACGCCCTGGGACAAGCGTATAAAGCGGTTGAAGGGGATATCTCCGGTGTCACCGTGAGTCTTGGGGTAGCGTTTAACAGTACCTTTGTGGCGCTGGTACTCAGCATCATCATTATGTTTGCACTGCACCAGCTGCAACTGTCCCAGGAGCGGCTGGTGCTGAGTACCCAGCGCTATATCGATCGGAAATTATTGCGACACCTGACGGTGCCCACCCCATGAGCGCTATTCTCGATCTCAATGACAGCACTCTCACCCTATGGCACAAGGGTGAGTCGGTAGCATCACCGGGCTATGCATGGTTTGACGGTCAGCGCTATCAATTCGGCGCGCCCGCACTGGCAACCCGGCGCCGCACACCGCGATCCGTGAACGCCCGCTATTGGTCCCAGCTCGACACGCAGCCACTCACACCCGCGCTGGGACCCGCTCGGCACCATGCAGATTTGGCCCACGATCATTTACACAGTCTCTACCAGATGTCCGGAGCGCCAACGTCGATACTTGCCGCTGTGCCCGGGTGTATGAGCCGCGATCAGCTATCGTTACTTCTCGGCATCGTCGAGGCCCTGCCCTTCCATATCGCCGGACTGGTACACCGTACAGCCGTCCTTGCCGCAGCCAGTGCCCTCACCGAGGGTGTCCATATTGAGCTGCAGCTTCAGCAAGTGGTGCTCACCCCCTTTAATACCGACCAAGGCTACGTAATGGCGGGCCAGAGCCAGCGCCTGCCCGGGCAGGGTCTACTGGCGGTGTTTGATCGATTGGCCACCATTATTAGCCAGCGGTTTATTGCTCAGACCCGTTTTGACCCCCTGCGCAGCGCGGACAGCGAGCAGGCACTTTACGATCAACTGCCGACACTTCTGGAAACCTTAGAGCAGCAAGCCGAGACCACACTGAGCATTGACGGCTACAACGCACGCATTGTGCGCGATGATTTAGTACCCGCCGGCGATGAACTGGCTCAGAAAATTAACCCGCTAGTCGATGCCGATGCGGCTTTACTACTGGAAAATCCCCTGTCCACCCTACCGGGACTAAACCTATGCCAGCGCCGGCAAGCCATTGACAGTGCCTCACTGCTGTCACTGATTCACCAGCACGATGACGAGCTGCGACAAGCCCCCGATCAGCTACACCTGAATAAGCGGATACGCCGCACCGACGGAGCACACACGGAATCAACACCAAGCCCCGCTGACACAGCACACCCTGTACCGAGCCATGTGCTTATTGGCCATACCGCGCACAAGCTCTCTGAAAACACGCAGCTAGGTCATGGCATCACATTTGCCCACAGCGAGCGAGGCATTGTCATCAGCGCCGGCGAGAACAGCTCTATCACCGTCAATGGTCAAGCCTTAAGCCCGGGACAGCTGTTGAAAGCCGGTGACGTCCTCAGCGACGGTCTAGGTCTCCACGCCACCTTGATACTTGTCGAGAGCTAAGTCATGGCGCGGCGCAAACGCCAAACCTCTACTTTCAACCTGAGCTTTCTCGACATCATGTCCTGTGGCTTTGGGGCCGTGGTGCTTGTGTTTCTGATTATTGACCACGCTATGGAGGTGGAACAAAAGACCCTCAATGCAACGGTGTATGCGGAAATTGATCTGCTTGAGAAAGATATCCAAGAAGGTGAAGCGGGTTTAGTCGCACTGCGCAACGCGCTGACTGAGGCCGACTTGGCCATTGTCGAGGCCAATGGCCTTGCCACCCGTGTCAGCGAGGAGCTCGATGACTACGAAGCCCAAATCGCCCGGCTTGAAGCCTCCGATACCGCCGATAATGACGATATAGAAGCGCTAAAAGCCGAGCTAAACCGCTTAGAGGATCAGGTCAAAAAACTTCGTGAGTCCGCCGAAGCCGAGTCGGGGCGAAGTGCGCGGGATTTCACCGGTGATGGCAACCGCCAATACCTGACCGGCCTCAACCTAGGGGGTAGACGTATTGTTATTCTCATCGATACCTCGGCCAGCATGCTGGCGGATGAAATTGTCAACGTGATACGGCTGCGCAATATGGCGCCCGATTTACAACGACAATCGGCTAAATGGCAGCGGGCTCTCGCCACCGTTGACTGGCTCACTGCCCAGTTGCCCATTAATGCGGAATATCAAATTATAGGTTTCAATACCGCCGCGAGCGCGGTTTTACCCGACACCGAGGGCAAGTGGTTACCCGTGGCGGACACGGCCACCCTCACCCGTGCCACCGCCGCCTTACGCGATCAACTCCCCAGTGGCGGCACCAGTTTTCATCGAGCCTTCGACACCCTGACACAACTACCGGGTAGTCCCGACAATATCTTTTTACTCACCGATGGCTTGCCCACCCAGGGAGAAAGCGCACCCAAAAGCACCACTATTTCGGGTCAAGACCGACTCAGGCTGTTTCGCCAAGCGGTTAAACGACTCCCTGCGGGGGTCCCCATCAACACCATTTTATTCCCCATGTCCGGCGACCCCCTGGCCGCTTCCGAGTTTTGGCAACTGGCGCAGGTGAGCGGTGGCTCCTTCATGTCACCCTCGAGGGATTGGCCATGAGCAGACATAAGCAGCAAGGACAGCAGCGATAATGCGATCACGTCGGCCCACTGCGGAATTCACGATTGCGTTTCTCGACGTCATTTGCTGTGGCTTTGGTGCGGTGATATTGCTGTTGATGATTACCAAAACGGTCCAGCCTCAGATACTGGAAAAATCCGTGGTAGAAGCGGATGGACGGGTTGCCGAGCTCACCGAGCAATTGTTCGAAATTCGCGGGGAGACCCGCATCCTCAATCGAGACTTACTGGTTAAACAAGAGCAACTCGATGACAGCAAAGAACGTATTGCTATCCTGCAGGCCGCGCTAGCGCGCTCTAAGGCACGGTACGAGGAGCTCGATACCACCCGCAACAGCAACAGCATCATCGAACAGCAACTGGCCATAGCCAGGCAGCGCCTGAGCGAAGAGGAAAAACGCTTGCTTGCGGCCCAGGCCGATCGCAAGAGCGATTATGTCGGCGGCATCCCCGTCGACTCCGAGTACATCATCTTCATTATCGATACGTCCGGCTCAATGTTCTCGTATGCGTGGGAACGAATGCTTCAGGAAATGGAAGCAACCTTGAACATCTACCCGGAAGTAAAGGGCATTCAAGTACTGAACGATATGGGTAATTACTTGTTCAGTCGCTATCAGGGGGAGTGGATTCCCGACACCCCAGCTCGTCGCCAGCTGATCCTGCGCAACCTCGCCAACTGGAATGTTTTCTCCAACAGTTCCCCGGTGGAGGGCATTACCAATGCGGTGCGCAGCTTCTACGACCCGGGCAAAAAAATATCGATCTACGTCTTTGGTGATGAATTCACCGGCACATCGATTCAAGATGTTGTGCAGACAGTCGATAGACTGAACGCTGAGAACACCGTAGGTGAACGACGGGTTCGAATCCATGCGGTTGGCTTCCCCGTACAATTCATTAGACCGCCTCAGCTGCAAACAACCGGTATTCGCTTTGCTACACTGATGCGCGAGCTGACTTATAAGAATGGTGGCACATTCGTTGGACTCAATGACTTCAGACCGTAAAGGGCTACTGCTTCTCATCAGTCTACTGGTGCTTTTGAGCAGCGGCTGCGGAACCCGCCAGGTGGTGGTCGAGGGTCGTTTCCCGTCGCCCCTCATGGAGCCTCTGCCGATTACATTGGGTGTGGTGTATAGCGACGAGTTCGCCAACCACGAGTTCTATGATGAGGCCGTGGGCCGCAATGAGTCCGACTGGCTAGTGCGTACCGGCGATGCCCAAGTGGAGTTCTGGAATACCCTGCTCGGGGGTATGTTCGAGCGGGTGGTGATCATTAAGGATCACGATACGTTGCATGCCATTGACGCACCTATCGATGCGGTGCTCATCCCCTACGTCGAAGATTTGCAGTACACCATTCCCCTGCACACCAATATCAAGGTTTACGAAATTTGGATGCGTTATCGCTTCCGCCTGGTCGATGTGTCGTCGATACACGATCACGATAACGGCGATATCAGCTATTACCCCACGGAAAGTTTCGCTGACTTCCAGCTGAGTGCCTACGGTAAAACACCTACGGCCTTCCTACAGTCGGATGAAGAGGCGGTCAATTTAGCGGCGGTGGTGGCCCTGCGCGATGCGGGCGCCCACTTCGCGACCGCCTTTGAGCGGGTGCCAGAAGTGGCTACGTGGCTGCAGACTATAGAGGACAAGACCCGTGATCAATAGCAGGCTGGTCCCGATGGCTGTACTCATTAGCGCCATTGTGGTGCTAACAGGATGCGTCAATGCCACCGTCGATGAAATGACGTTTTTAGAGCCCACCGAGGGCATCGGTGATCGCTCGGTGGTTATTTTGGGTCGGCGTCACGCCCCCGATTATGAGACTGAATTCGAGTTTATCGAATGTGTCGGTGACCACATTCGCACCGGTGATCCCTCCATTACTGTCATTGGAGAACGACAATTTCTCGATACCCTATATCCCTGGTTTGAACCTCGCACTGCACCCCTTCGCACCGAAGACATCGACACCCTGTTGAAAGAGGCGCCAGTCGCGAAAGAACTGTCGGCGCTGAAGCTCGAGTACATGGTTTGGATTGATGGCACGACGGTAGAGACCAACAGCTCGGGTTCCATGACCTGTGGTGTTGGCCCCGGTGGCGCCGGTTGCTTTGGTTTTGGTACCTGGGGTAAAGCATCCGATTATGAGGCCACCATATGGGGGCTCTCGGATAAGGCTGAAGTGGGTCGCATTGCAGCCAATACCAGCGGCCAAAGCTATATGCCCGCGGTGGTGGTGCCCATTCCCATTATTGCACCGGTGCAGGGCACCGCCTGTGACAGCTTGGGTGACCAATTGTTGAAGTATCTCTCGGCCCAGTACTAAGGATACCTATGCGCTTGCCTGTCTTTTTGCCCACGGTATTACTGCTGTCTTGTTTACTCACCGCCTGCGCAGGCAGCCCCTCGGTCAGTGTCGGCGGACGCCAGGTCAGCGTCCCCGAATCGACCAAAGAAGAGCATCAGAAACTCGTTGAATCCATCGGCATTTACGACGACCCCGAGTTAGCTGAATACATTGATCGCATCGGCCAGCGATTGGTGAAAAGCTCGAGCATGCCCGATGCAAAATTTACCTTTACGGTGCTCGACTCCCCCGATATCAATGCATTCGCTATGCCCGGTGGCTACATCTATGTATCGCGCGGATTATTGGCCTACCTCGAATCGGAGGCTGAGTTAGCCGGGGTCATCGGTCACGAGATTGGCCACATTACCGAGCGCCATCACAGCCGCCGCAGTACCCAGCGCACCACCACCACGGTATTAGCAACCACCGCCTACATACTGACCGGTAGCGGCGACCTTTACGATGCCACTCAAATGGCCGGCGCCGAAATCGTCAGCGGCTACGGCCGAGAAATGGAGCTGGAAGCGGATGCCGCAGGGGCGGAATTCATGCACCGGGCGGGCTACGATGCGGATGCGTTACTGTCGGTCATTGGTGTACTCAAGGACCAGGAGATGTATCGGCGCGCCCAGGCCAAAGCATCGGGCAAACCCTCGGGTACTTACCACGGACTGTATGCCAGTCACCCGCGCAATGACTTACGCCTACAAACAGTCATTAAAACCGCCAACACCCTGGACTTTGACGACCGCCCGGAAAATCCCGAACTACCCGGTGAATTCAGACGTCAAACGGAAGGTCTGGTCTTCGGCGCCAGTGCTCAAGCCCAGGCAGAGCCCAACCGTTTCTACCACAATAAACTCGATTTCAGCTTCAAATATCCCGAGGGCTGGCGGGTAGAGACCGGCGCGCAAGCCATCACCGCACGCTCCCCTGACGGCGCAAGTACGGTCACCATCACCTTGTCTAAGGCACAGGCAGATGAAGCCCCCAGTGCTTTTTTAGACCGAAGTGCCACCGGCACCCTCAGCGACCAGCGCCAGCTCGAGCAATTCGGTCTTGCGGGCAGTACCGCACTGGCCAGTGCCGGTGGTATCACCAAACGGCTCGCGGTCATTGATCACGGCTATCGCTTCTTGTTCGAGGGCAGCGCCCCTGATCTTGCGAGCCAAGACGAAGCGTTGTTAACGATTATCGAGAGTTTCCGGCCGCTGGTGGCCCGAGAGAAGGTCAAGGGCAGCAGCCGTACCCTGCACTATGTACAGGTCCCTAGGGGAGCCACGCTGGAGAGTCTTGCAAGCGGTGCACGCATTCCCGATGCGGAAGCGCAACTAAGACTGATAAATGGCTACTACCCCAGTGGCGAGCCCCGCATTGGCGACTGGATAAAAGTGATCCGTTAAGCCAAGCTGTTAGCAACACGGGGGAGAGCTGCTGAATCCCGATGGCCTGCCACAACTTCCTCGGCAAATAGTCTCTCTCGGCATGATTTAGCGTAATATCTCGACACAAGAAAAAAAAGGACGCTCGAATGAACCTAATTGCTACATCACTTGCTCGCGGTATAGCCCTAGTCGCCGCAATGGGCTGCAGTCATGTGCTGGCACAAGCGGAGTGCAATGCCTTCATTGAATCGGATTCGAATGTGCTAACGACTGGCGGTGAGACGGTCGGTGTACTCATGGTCTCCACTACCGAGCAAACGGCAGGACTTGATAATTGTATTCCGGCAGGGGGAGTAATAGAGGGCAATCTGATCATTGCGGGCGTTGCGCCGGATACTGCAGCACTAAACTTACGTTTGGAAAACCTGCGCCGAGTGGAGGGATTGCTACTCATTCAGGGAAGCCTGTTGGCAAGCATCGACTTACCCAACCTCGAGTATGTCCGAGAAGTGAACATAATTCACTCAAGTCTCAAGGTGTTTGAATTAACCACAGCCATGCCTCCTCAAACAGTGAGGGTCGGCAATAATCGGTCTCTTAACACGTTCAGAATCGTTAGTACCGATAACACCGATGGAAGTTTTCAAGGAGCAACATGGCGCTTTTTTGGGGCGCCACAAGCCAATCCTGCAGTGACTATTCCTGCAGTGACTATTGATGTAACCACCCCACCAGGGTCTTCCATTGAGCAGATTGACCTTTCGGGTATGGAGAACATCACCTCGCTTACATTTAAAGGGGTCAACAGCGTTAATGCGCTGCATGTTAGTAGTCTGAACTTCGCAACGAATGCTGCCAAAGCTATTGGCTTTGGTGATCTAACGGCGGTCACCGGTGATTTGAGCATCGTTGCTATGCGTAGTGACAGCCTGGCGGCACTGGGTCTAAGTGCCCTAACCGATATTCAGGGCTCTCTCACCATTGCCAACAACCGGTCCTTACTTTCGTTGGGTACGCTGTACGCCTTGAAGACTGCCGGTTCATTGAATGTATCGGGAAATACCGAGCTTACAAGCCTACTGGAGCTGAGATTACTGGAAAGGGTAACAGGTAATTTTTCCTTACTCGACAATGACAATTTGGCCTTTTCACAAGGACTTGATGTTTTGACCATGATCGGTGGTGACTTACAAATATCGATGGCTAATTCAGTCAACTCGGTGTTGTTACCAGACTTTGATGCTTTCTCCACACTGACTGCAGTAGGTGGATCAGTGACACTTCGAGGCCTCTCAGTTTCTACTTTCGATGGGCTAGAGAACATCGAGTATGGCAGTAGGTTAACAGTGGATGGTGTGACCGTTAGCGACAATTGCCTCGCTCTCGCACCGCTTGCTGGTTGGGGTGATGACACGTTTCCACCAGCGCGCGTAACACTGAATATGTTAGGCGGAGTGCCTGGATGTAATAACAGCAGGGATGATTTATTGGCTGCCGCAGCCCCATTTGCTCCGTCGAAGCCAATTTTAACGTTTCCACAAGACTTCATAAGCGGCGGTAAGCGAATTTTTGTTGATAACATCAGCAGCCCTGATGGTCGTTTTCCACCAGCCGAGTATGGGGCGTATTGTGGATACCAAGATATCGTAGATCCTAGCGTGCCCGGGTCAGTGATTGTGTCTAGTTCGATTCCGACTGGCTACAGCAGTGGCGCGTTACAGCTCGCCGCAACAGGGATGACACCCGGCAAAACGTACAGCTGTCGAGCAAGGGTTTCCAACGCATCAGGTATTTTCACTGACTCCGATGCAGTTCAGTTCACAACCCCCCCTGCTATTACTGAGCCACCTGTAATCAACAGCATAGAAGAGAGTGACAGCGGTATCTCTGTCAGTTACACGCGTGCAGTTGTCGATTGGATATTTACCGACCACACCATTGTATGTGGCGACTTGAGGGTACCATCGCGCAACTCGCCTGATGAGGTTGCTCTGAATGCCGAAACTGAACACAGCTGCTCAGTTGAAGCGAGCACCAGCGGCTTCGAAACGGTGCAATCAAACGTGGTGACCTACACACCAGGTGGCCAAGCTAGTCTGTCTATCCCCATGTTATTTATTGCCAGTTGCAAATCGGAGCCCAGGCCTGGTTGTCCTAGGTAGTCAGGCTGACTATGAGGATGTGCATTAATTTAGTGACGCGACTGCTCACTGGCCTATGTTTGCTGGCGGCCAACGCCAGTGCCGACGTCACCCTCTACACAGCCAAGCGCATTGTGACCATGGAGCCGGCAATGCCCTACGCCACCGCAGTAGCCGTGGAAGAGGGGCGCATTGTGGCGGTGGGGTCGCTTGAAAGTTTGCAGCCTGTGCTGGCCCTAAAAGGCGGTACCGTTGACAGGCGTTTCGACGACCGCGTCCTAGTACCGGGTTTTATCGACCCCCACGTGCACCCGATGCTGCCTGCGGTACTCACCCAGTTTCCTTTTTTGGCCCCTGACGACTGGTCGCTACCTACAGGGGAATTTCCCGGCGCACGGGATCCTGCCAGCTATCGCCAGCGACTCACCGCGCTCGTTAATGCCTATCGAGAGAGCAGTGAGGGCAATAACAACCCGGCGGTGCCGTTCATTACCTGGGGTTATCACCCCCTTTGGCACGGCGACATTGATCGCGACACCTTAAATAACTGGTTTGGGGACACCCCGGTACTGCTTTGGCACCGCTCGTTTCACGAAATGGTCGGCAATGATGCCGCCTGGCAGCGCTTGGGTATCACCGCAGCGGATGCCGAGGCCATCCACGAGGCTGACTGGGCGCGTGGTCATTTCTGGGAAGGCGGTCTGAAAGCCATTGTGCCCAAGTTTGATTTTTTATTTGCACCCCAGCGCTTCGCCCAAGGCATGGCGAATTTTCTGGCCATGATGCATCGAGCGGGGGTAACAACGGCGCTGGATATGGGCACCGGTATCTTTGGTGACCCCGTGCGTGAAATTGAGGGGATTAAAGCGGTCGCGGCAAACTACCCGATTCCCTCGCGCATTATTTTGACACCCATCATTCTCGATTTCATGGGGCGTCAGCAGTCTCCGGAACAAGCCCTTGCGGAGGTGCGCCAATGGCAGCAGTCAAATAACGAACGGGTGCAAGTGGGTAATCACTTCAAGCTAATGCTCGATGGCGCAATTTTCAGTGGCCTGAGCCAAATGGGACCACCGGGTTACTTAGATGGCCATCAGGGGGTGTGGATGGCTCCCCAAGACCTCACCTACGACTTCGCCCAAACCTTTTGGGATGCGGGCTTCCAGCTACACGCCCACAGCAACGGCGATGCGGCTACCGACTGGTTTATTGCGCTACTCAAGCGTCTGCACGCGACAAGCCCTCGACTCGACCACCGCATGACCCTAGAACACTTTGCCTACAGTACCGAGGATCAAACTCGACAGTTAGAAGCCTTGGGGGCAGCCGTCTCGGCCAACCCTTACTACCATTTCATACTGTCAGAGTTATACGCCGACCGCTGGCTGGGGCCTGATCGCGCCGCCCAGATGGTGCGCTTAGGCAGCCTTGAGCGCGCTGGCGTTCCATTGGCACTGCACTCCGATAGCCCCATGGCCCCCTTGTCACCGCTGACGCTGATGTGGTCGGCGGCTGCACGGCAAACGATTGAAGGCAATGAAGGTATTGCTACAGAGCAACTCAGTCGAGCTGCAGCACTGAAAGCGGTCACCATTGATGCCGCCTTCGTCATTGGTCAGGAAGCGGACCTCGGATCGATTAGAGCGGGTAAGATCGCCGACTTTACGGTGCTCTCCGATGACCCTTTAACCGTGGAGCTGGATCAGCTCCGGGAGATCCAAGTCATTGCTACTATCTTTGCGGGTAATGCCTATCCCGTCAGCCGCTAGCGACGACTCAACATGAACGATTCACTCTCACAACAGGACCTATCATGACTCAACTCGCCGACAGTCTCAGTTTTACCAGTGGCGCTACGCTCGATAATCGCTTCATGTTGGCGCCCCTGACTAATTTGCAGAGCGCCGCCGACGGCACCCTAGGTGACGACGAATTGCACTGGCTAAGCATGCGCGCCCAGGGCGGCTTCGGCTTGACCATGACCTGCGCCACCTCGGTGCAACACTCTGGGGTGGGCTTTCCGGGTCAGCTGGGTGCCCACGATGACCGGCATATAGAGGGTTTGAGTCGATTAGCAGCGGCTTTAAAAGCCGCGGGCAGTCATGCTGTGGTGCAACTACAGCACAGTGGTATGCGCTCTCAGCCTGATTATTGCGACGGCACGCCCCAGTGCCCATCGGATGATGAGAAAACCAACAGTAAAGCCATGACCCTCGATCAGGTTCAGCAACTCATCGAAGACTTTGTGGCGGCCGCCGCTAGGGCACAACAGGCGGGGTTTGACGGTGTTGAGTTACACGGCGCCCACGGCTATCTCATCTCGGAGTTCCTAAGCCCCCAGTACAACCGCCGGGAAGACAACTACGGCGGTTCGCCGGAAAATCGTGCACGCTTATTAATGGACATCATTGCCGGTGTCCACGAGCGCTGCGGACGTGGCTTCAGTTTGGGTGTGCGCCTATCCCCCGAGCGATTTGGTGTCGATACTGCCGAGATTCGAGCACTGGCGGGACAGCTACTCACCGACCCGCGCTTGGATTATCTCGACATGTCCCTGTGGGATCTGCACAAACCCTGTGAACACCCGGATTTCGAGGGACAAAGCCTGTTACAGGTATTCGCGTCACTCCCTAGAGACGGGGTGCGTCTTGCTGCAGCGGGTAAAATTTACAGCGCAGCAGACGCCCAAGCCGGTCTAGATGCGGGATTAGATATGGTGATTGTGGGTCGCGGCGCGGTGTTACATCACGACTTCCCGAAGCGGGCCATCGCCGACCCGGAGTTCACAGCCTGTGCCCTACCGGTCACCCGTGATTATCTTGCCAAAGAGGGTTTGGGACCTCGGTTTATCGATTACATGGCGAGCTGGGAGGGTTTCGTCAGCCCGTAACAGACTCAACCAAAGCGGTTGTCTGCCACAAACGGATTGCTCTGACGCTCGGCTCCAAAGGTCGAGTCGGGCCCGTGACCCGGAATAAAACGAATGTCATCGCCCCTGGGGAACAATTTGTCGCGAATAGAACTGAGTAACTGCTCGTGGTTCCCTTGGGGGAAGTCGGTGCGACCGATGGAGCCCGCAAATATCACGTCACCTACCCACGCAAGTTTTTGAGGTTCGTGAATGAACACCACGTGCCCGGGGGTATGACCTGGGCAGTGCACCACTTGAAGAGTGGCATCACCCACCGTGACGGTATCACCATCGGTTAACCATCGATCGGGTTCGAAGGGGTCGGCGTGGGGGAACTGGGCCATTTGGCACCACTCAGGTAATTTATCGATCCAAAACCGATCACCCTGCTCGGGTCCCTCAATAGGCACATTGAGCCGCTGGCGCAGCACATCGCTGGCGGCACAGTGGTCCATATGGCCGTGGGTAAGAAGAATCTTCTCAACCGTGGCAGACATCGCCTCAACCGCGGCCAAAATGCGCTCGATATCACCACCGGGATCAACAATAGCCGCACGCCCGGTGGCTTCACATTTCACCACGGAACAATTTTGTTGATAGGGGGTAACGGGAACCACGCGGACAGCAAGGGTCATGATGATGTATCCAGTAATTTAAGCGGGGGTATTCACGGGGTTGTCAGTGTCTTGGCTATCCGCATCGGGGTCGTTGTAAATCTGCTCATCGAGCTGCCCTTCCCGATAGGCCACAATGGTTGATACCGCGGCATCACCGGTCACATTAACTGCCGTACGAATCATATCGAGTAAGCGGTCAACACCGATGATAAGTGCCACACCCTCAGTGGGCAGGCCCGCCTGGGTAAGTACCAACGACAAGGTAATCAGGCCAACGCCCGGCACTGCAGCGGTGCCGATAGAAGCTAAGGTGGCGGTAAGGATAACCATGAGCAGCTGTATAGCGGTTAGCTCTATTCCGTAGACTTGGGCAATGAAGACCGTGGCCACACCTTGCATGATAGCCGTGCCATCCATGTTCACGGTGGCCCCAAGGGGAATGGAAAAACCGGCGACGCTCTTGGGCACTCCCAACTTTTTTTCCACAGTGCGCAAGGTCACGGGCAGTGTTGCACCCGAGGACGCGGTACTAAACGCAAATGCCCACACCGGTCGCATTTTTCGCAGCAGGGGACCGGGGCTGAGCCGAGTAAACACGCGCAATAACAAGGGGTACACCACCAGGCCATGGAAGATTAGCAAGCCCGACAGGGTCAAAAAGTACGCTGCCAAGTTCAAAATCGTAGCGAACCCCATGGTGGCGAATAACTTAACCAGCAGCGCAAAGACCCCGTAGGGGGCAAGTTCAATCAGCACACCCACCATTTTCATGACCACCGCTTCCATATCCCGGAACCACCCGGCAATACGGGTGCCCGCATCACCGGCGCGGGTGATGGCAAAACCTACCAGCAGCGCGAATACAATCACCTGCAGCATTTCACCTTTGGCCATAGCGGAGAACGGATTTGAAGGGAAGATATTGACCAACACATCGGTGAGTGGCGGTGCGGGCCTAGGCTCAAAGCTGGCGCCAGCCTCGACGCTTAGGCCAACTCCGGGGCTAATGATGCTGGCACCGAATAAGCCAAGTGAGACTGCAATGCCGGTGGTTAACAGATAAAGACTAATGGTGCGGCCAGCGATAGCACCCATGCGCGCAGATGCACCCAAAGACGTCATACCGCAGATAAGTGATACCAACACCAAGGGCACGACTAGCAACTTTAGCGAGGCCACAAAGATGCGGCCCACCACGTCAAAGACACCGAACACCACAATGTTGTGCAGAAATCGCCAGAGCCCGCTGTCCGCATCAATACGGCCCAACGTAATCTCGAGTGCAGAGCCCAGAAGGATACCCGCGGCCATAGCGACTAGGATTCGTTGGGTTAAGGACATGACAACTATCTCTTCTGTATTTTCAGTCTTCGCATGCGTTGGCATCGTACCGGATAACAGCAACATCGGCACAAGCGTTACAGGCAGAGGCATAGGTGACGTCTTTCCCCGAGCGCAAGCGCGCACACACTGGCCGGTATTCCATGGTGCAGATAGTGGGTCTAGGTGAGCTGCAGGCTGTGCTGACAGACCCAGAGGGCTCGGGTGTTGCGGGTTGTGGTGGCGATGTTAGGGCATCAAGCTCTGCACAACCCACCAACAACATCAAACACATAGAACCGAGGTATGTCAGCACGCGTCTCATAGATGATTGACCCCTTTAGGTTGGGCAGTCTTTGCCACCCTGGTAAACATCAGCTTGATAAGCTCGGCGATAGGTTTGCTAGCAAGCGATCCCGGGCCTCAACACAGTCGCGCTGTCGCGCCAGTAAAGCCTGCGCCGATGACTGCCGTTTAAATTGCTGCGCCACCTTGGCGAGTCTGCGTCGGCAATCGTCACTCGCCTCTGGCAAACCATCGGCCAGCGCTTGCATCACCGCCATATCGCCCCAACAGTTAAGGGCTACATCGCATCCCGCTGCCAAGGATTGCAGGCCCAGTGAGGCCACGCTGCCCGATAGCGCGCGCATGTCGAGGTCATCGGTCAGCAGTAAGCCATCAAACCCGATACGCTCGCGTATGACTGTTTGGATGACGCTGGGTGACAAGGTAGCACACTGATGGGGATCCCACGCGTCGTAACGCACATGAGCCGTCATCGCCATCGGGGCGTGGGAGAGTGCGCAAAAAGGTGCCGCATCTGCCCACAAAGCATCTTCACTGGCGGTGACCACGGGTAAATCATGATGACTGTCGACGCTGGCTCTACCATGACCCGGTATATGTTTGATGACACCGGCAATACCCGCCGCCGCCAAACCATCGAGGGCGGCCTGGCCCAGGGAGGCTATAACATGGGGGTCACTGCCGAACGCCCGGTCGCCGATCACATCGTGCGCCCCAGGGCGAGGCAAATCGAGTACCGGTGCACAATCGACATTGATGCCCACCAGCGCCAAATCGATACCCAGAGCTTCATAGTTGTACTGGGTTGCTGCAATCGCAGCCGCCGCATCCCGTTGCCAAGCATCAGCGAATACCGCCGCCGCAGGGTATGCCTGCCAGTTGGGTGGTGCCAGTCGCGCAACACGTCCACCCTCTTGATCGACCAGAATCAGTAAATCGTCTCGGCCGTGCAGATCATAGAGTGATGCGGTCAAGTCTCGCAGCTGCTCTTGGGACGCGATATTGCGAGCGAAGACAATGTAACCCACCGGCTCGGCCTGACGAAAAAAGGCGCGCTCCTCGGGCGTCAAGGTAGTGCCAGACAGCCCAAAAATCACCGGCAACATAGGGCGGCTCCTCGGGTTGGCTCATTGGCCGTTTCGGTAAAACAAATGGTATTTTTTCTTGCCCAAGCGCAGTAACCAAAAGCGATGATGCAAGGCGGATTCAGGGCTGAAGCACTGATCAAGCTGGGCATTTTGTTCCGCGCCCATGCCGATACCATTAATGTAAACCGCGTTGCGGCTGAGGGCGTCTTTCACCTGTTTACCCGAACTAACAACCCCCACATCGGTCAATAACTGGGTCAAGGTGGGTGGTAAGGCCTCCGTATCCAAGGGCGATGCCGACAGCCCATCGAGACGCAATTGCTCGAGGTCGTCGACTGACAAACCAAGGGGATCACCGCTGAAAAGGGCCTCGGTGATTCGCTGAGCGGCCTCCAAACCCGCTGCGCCGTGCACGAGTCGAGTGACTTCTTTGGCCAATACCGCCTGCGCCTCGGGGCGACCCTCTCGCGCGGCATCAGCGCGCTCTAGCGCATCAATATCGTCCACCGGCATAAACGTGAAGTAACGCAAAAACTTGTAGACATCGGCGTCTGCAGTATTCAGCCAAAACTGATAAAAACTGTAGGGAGACGTCCGTGTTGGATCAAGCCATATGGTACCGCTTTCGGTTTTACCGAACTTCGTGCCATCGGCTTTGGTGATGAGCGGCATGGTTAAGCCGTAGACCTGTCCACCATGGAGTCTGCGGGTTAAATCGATGCCGCCGGTAATATTGCCCCACTGATCGGAACCGCCAATTTGTAGACCGCAATCGTACTGCCGATAAAGCTCTGCAAAATCCAAGGACTGCAAGATCATATAGGTGAATTCAGTAAAGCTAATGCCCGAACCTTCGCGCTCGATGCGCTGCTTCACGGATTCTTTTTGGATCATGCTGTTGACAGAGAAGTGCTTACCAATGTCCCGCAGGAAGGTGAGCACATCGATGCCCTGGGTCCAATCCAGATTATTAACGACCTGTGCCGCGCTGCTGCTGGATTTATCGAAATCGATGAACTGACTTACCTGGGTGCGGATTTTGTCCACCCAACCGGCAACGACATCGGGGGTGTTGAGCTGCCGCTCGGCAGCTTTAAAGCTAGGATCACCAATCAGACCCGTGGCACCGCCCACCAAGGCTAAGGGTCGATGCCCCGCCAGCTGAAACCGGCGCAACATCAATAAGGGCACCAAAGATCCGATGTGCAAACTGTCGGCGGTGGGATCAAAACCACAATAGAGGGTACGACAGCCACCATCGAGCCATTCGGCAAAGGTCTCTTCGCCGGCAATTTGAAAAACAAGACCGCGGGCGCGCAGGTCGGCCAGAAGCGCACTGGACATGGCAACACAACTTTTTATCGGGAATGTTGCCTAAGTATCGCACAAACCGTCCCAAGCGCGGATGTCGACAGGTTCGTAAAACGGTTTATAGCAAGCCAAAAACTCGCGTATAGTACCAAGGGACAAGGCTTTTTACTTGGTGATGCCCCTGTTGTTCAAAAACACGCACTCGGTACGACGCGGCGCGAGCCCGCAGTCGGATCTACCAACGCCTCGAGTACTGCCCCATTGGTTGGCAGTGGCCATGGCCTGCGCTGGGGTTGCGCTGGTCACCCTCGCCGTGTCCACACCCCAAGAAGCGGCTAATCTGGTGGAAGACGCATCTACAACATCGGTCGACATGTTGCAGCCTGTGGTGGTCACTGCCCAGCCCCTCGATCTCTCAAGCGATGAGTTTCAGTGGGCCGAGCGTTTTCAGTGGAGTCATCAGACAGTGCGCAACGGTGACAACCTATCGCTTATTTTTGCCCGTGCAGGCCTTACAGATCGAGATGTTTATGAAGTAAGTCGCACGGACAACGGCAGGGCACTGCGCAAGATTTACCCCGGTGAAACCATTGGCTTTAAAACCAGTGGCGATGGTCAGTTGATGGCTGTGAAGCACATCGAATCGCGTTTGCGCTGGACAACGTACTCTCGCAATGACAACGGGCGCTACCAAGCATCCGTGACTGAGCGCACACCCGAATTGCGCCAGCAAACCGCCACCATGGAGATTACCTCGTCGCTGTTCCTTGCGGGTCAAAGCGCCGGGCTGTCACAGCGTCTTATTATGGATTTGGCAGGTATTTTCGGTGGCGTCGTCGATTTTGCTCTCGATCCAAGGGTCGGTGACACCATTGAGCTGGTCTTTGAAGAAAAGTACCTCGATGGCGAGAAGCTGGAGGATGGCGCTATTCTGGCGGCGGCATTTACTAATAAAGGGGAAACCTTCGAAGCCTATCGCTACACCGATAGCCAGGGGGATATCGGCTATTACAACGCCGAGGGTGTCTCGATGCGCAAAGCGTTTCTACGGGCCCCCGTTGATTTCACCCGCGTGAGCTCCAACTTCAATCCAAATCGCTTGCATCCCATTTATAAAACCAAGCGACCCCATCGCGGAACCGATTACGCAGCGCCAACCGGCACACCCGTATACGCCGCCGGTGATGGGCGCGTGGTCGAGGCGGGCTATACCCGCGCTAACGGTAACTACGTGTTTATTCAGCACGGTGAATCCTATAAAACCCATTATTTGCACTTACACAAGCGGCAGGTCAAACGAGGACAGCGGGTGAAACAGGGCGAGCTAATCGGTAGTGTCGGCTCAACCGGTGCCGCTACTGGTCCTCATCTTCACTACGAATTTCTCGTAAACGGGGTGCACCGTAATCCGCGCACTGTGCACAAAATATTGCCCAAAGCTAAATCGCTGCCCAAGACCGAGTTGGCTCGCTTTCAGAGTCACATACAACAACCCGAGCAGCAGCTAGCGGCACTGCAACGCAACGCCAAGCTGGCGCTTTCTAGCGAGTAGACCATGACATCAGCGCCCTACTTCATCGGTTTGATGTCGGGCACGAGTGTCGACGGTATCGATGCGGTTGTACTTAGGGTTAACCAGCAATCCCACGGGGACAACCGGACTCAGGCAAGTCCCACCGATGAAAGTCCCTTCGATATTGTTGCAAGCCACTGTGAAGCCTATCCTGAGGATCTGCAAGATACCCTGTTGAGCATGGCTCAACCCGGCATCAATGAAATTGATCGCCTGGGCCAAGCCGACCGACAGGTTGCCGATTACTTCGCCCGTGCTGCAATGAGTGTCATGACACAAGCCGGGCTAAGCAGTCATGAGGTGGCCGCCATTGGTAGCCACGGTCAGACGGTGCGCCACCGGCCAACGGGCGATGCCGCTTTTACACTCCAAATTGGTGACCCCAACCGAATTGCTGAGCTAACCGGTATTACAACGGTCGCCGATTTTCGGCGACGGGATGTGGCCGCAGGCGGTCAAGGGGCACCGTTGACACCCGCGTTTCATCGGGCCGCCTTTGGGACGGCCGCCGAAACCACCGCGGTCGTCAATATTGGCGGCATCGCCAACGCGACCCTGTTACTTGAAGACGGATCAATCGTCGGTTTCGACACAGGGCCAGGCAATACCCTGCTCGATGCGTGGACAAGACATCATCAGGGGCGTAGCTATGACGTTAACGGCGACTGGGCGGCCTCGGGTAGAGTCGATACCACTCTGCTGTACCGATTACTCGACGACCACTACTTCCGCTGCCCGCCACCTAAAAGCACCGGACCCGAGTATTTCAACAGCGACTGGCTACAAGCCAGAGCCGACCCACGCCAAGGGCCAGTGAACATTCAACGTACGTTAGTTGAGCTAACCGCTGTGAGTATTGCTGATGCGATCAAACCCTATGCGCCGAAGCGAGTAGCCATTTGCGGTGGTGGCGCCCACAATCGCTTCCTAATGGGGAGGCTCTCGGGGCTTTTGGAGCCGGCGAAGGTAACTACCACCGAAACCATGGGTATTCACCCGGACTGGGTGGAAGCGGCCTGTTTTGCCTGGTTGGCTTACCGCACCTTATCCGGCTTGGCAGGTAACGAGCCCGCAGCCACTGGGGCTGCCGGCTATCGTGTATTAGGGGCTATTTACCCGGCCTGAATCCAAGGTGTGGAGCTAGGCGATCAACACTAGTCAGTCGAAATAGTGCGTCAAATTAACCCGAGAAAACAGCACGTCAAATGGAAAACGACGCACCACAGCCACAGGTCGTCGTGGCATTAGGGTTATTCACCACAAATCGCGAACCCTCGAGGCCCTCGGTGTAATCAACCTCAGAACCTGCTAGATATTGATAGGACATGGCGTCAATAACCGCTGTAATACCGTCCTTCTCTACCACCCAATCATCGTCGGCGGTTGTTTCTTCGAAGGTGAAACCGTACTGAAATCCCGAGCAACCACCGCCGGTGATGTAAACGCGCAGTTTCAACGCAGGATTGCCCTCGTCGGTGACCAGTGCGCGCACCTTCGCCACCGCGTTATCGGTCAAGCGAATTTCGTTAGGATCAAATGCTTCAACCACACTCATAGAAATACCGAGCCTGTCTGTTTTGCCATAGCGAGCCACTGAGTATACTCGGATTTATTCACTATGGAATGCCCACGCCCCCCATAAACCCTTATAAAACAGAGGCTTATTCAGCTTCTTGCAAACGCTGTTCGCGTCGATGGGCTAGGTCATCGCTGGTTTCAGCGACGTGGCGTAAGCCCCCGTTCACCTTGCAACCCACCATCATTTCGATAAGGTTGTAATAAACATCACCGTGAACTTCTGCATTTTGTGCCAATTCAAGCCGCTGGCTGGCGTGGATATCACCCTGCACAGTGCCGTTGATCATTGCCGCAGGCACTCGAATCTCACCCTCCACACGGCCACCCTGCACAATACGCAACATCGCTTCTTTGCCTGGCTCGGCAACGATGGAACCCACGACACGACCTTCAATATCGAGGTTACCCGAGAACTGAATGTCCCCTGTAATGACTGCCTCGGTGGCAATCAGTGTCGTACTGCCCTGTACACTCTCGAGAGGCTTTTCTTTGCGTCCGCGCATTTTATTATCCCTAGGCTAAGTGGGTTGTAGATCCCTTTCGGGCGACTCAACGCCGAATGGTCCAGCGCGAGCGGCTCGCTAGCTGGCATTGACCGCTGACACCGAGCAGGAGCTCGTTTACGGCATCCACGGAAACTCCCGGCTGACTGTAGCAGCCTTGGGTCTGCTTATCGACGCTTGCAGTTCAACCCGTTCCGGTAAAAAGCCCGGCGGTAACAGGACACTGCCTTCAATGCGCTGAAAATAGCGAAAGTCGAGTATCACCGGTCCCTGAGCACGCTCAGCATCGAGCTCAGTTAAGGTGTAACTGCCGGGTAAACCGGCTGCTGTACCCCAAAAGGTGACCAGCAAATCACCCTGGTACCGGGACTTGTTGGGTTTTCCCTGCTGTACCACCAAGGTGTAGCGCCACTGTCCGGGCAATGCTCCCGCGTCAAAACGCGGTGGCGCAAACACAATCGGTTCCGACGCCTGCTCTGGCGCCATGACATCCCGATAAAAAACAAGCTCGCGCTCCAATTCATCAAATTGCGTCCTTAGTTGAGCTAGCTCCATATGGAGATTCGCCACCGTGTCGGACTCCAGAGCGAGCTGTGTCTCGAGGCCAACGACTTGCCGCCGAAGTTCATCTTCTACCGTGCGCAAAGGTACTGACTGATTAAGGGTGTAGTAACGCCCGGCACCGAACGCACTGATCAAGGTCACCAGCGCCAGTAACCCGAACAACCCCCGCCGCAGGGGACTGTAGACCGGGTGCTCGCGTTTAACGACGGTGCGGTGATGATGTCTGGGCATGGCTGACGCTGTTGAAGGCTTAAGGCATGAGAGCTATGACGTTCAAGCCCTGAGTTTCAGGCAGGTCGAACATTAAATTCATACATTGAACCGCTTGACCGGCTGCACCCTTCACCAAGTTGTCGATGACCGCAGTGACGACAACGGTCGAGCGTCCCTGAGGTCGTGTCACCGCTATTTGACAGGCGTTGGCACCACGGACACTTCGGGTCTCGGGTAGCTGACCTGCGGGTAACACATCGACAAAGGGCTCATCTTTGTAACGTTGCTCGAACAAGCCCTGCAAATCGCCAGCAGTGTCGACAAGGGTTGCAAATAGTGTTGAGTGAATGCCCCGACTCATGGGCACCAGATGGGGTACAAAGGTTAGATTGACAGAGCTTTGGGCAATAGCCGCCAAACCCTGTTCAATTTCTGGCAGGTGGCGATGGCCGCCCACACCGTAGGCTTTAAAACTATCGCCCGCCTCTGTCAGCAAATTGGCGATTTTTCCCTGACGACCAGCTCCGCTCGCACCGGATGCACTGCTGGCAATCAGATGATCCGTGTCGACCAGCTGCCGCTCTAACAGTGGCAGGAAACCGAGCTGTACCGACGTGGGATAGCAGCCCGGGCATGCAACCAGCTGTGCTTCTTTAATGGCCGGGCGATTGACCTCAGGCAACCCATAAACCGCCAGCGCACACAGATCGGGACTGGTGTGGGGCTCCCCATACCACTGCTCCCAGGTGGGTACATGTCGCAGGCGATAATCGGCCGACAAATCGATAACCCTAACCCCCGCCTCGATCAAGCCAGGGACCGTTTGCATTGCCACGTTGTGGGGTGTGGCGAAAAACACCACATCGCACTCGGCTAATGCGGCGTCGGCAGGGTCGGTGAAAGCGAGATCAGTAGCACCCCGTAAGTTGGGAAACAAATCGTCGAGACGACGACCCGCTTCCCCCCTCGAGGTTATTTGCGTGAGCGCCACTGCCTCGTGGCGCAACAGTAGGCGCAGTAACTCAACCCCCGTGTAGCCTGTGCCACCGACAATTCCCACCTTGATCATGCTAACTCCGTTTTTTCTGCTAAGGTCCCGCGCCAGATACTGTCTCACGTTTGTGGTGAACCGGCGACCGCGGCGATACTAGGCGGACAGTGGTCGCAAACGCCAGTCGCAATGCAGGGAGTATTGACATCATGTTGTGGGTACAGGGATTTCACGTCATTTTCATGGTTTGTTGGTTTGCTGGTTTGTTCTACTTACCGCGAATTTTTGTGTACTACGCCCAAAGTGACGACCCCAGCACCAAGGCAACCTTGGCCACCATGTCGCGCAAGCTGTTTAAATTCGTCACACCCTTCATGATTCTGACCGTTGTATTTGGGTTGTGGCGTCTGAGTTACCAGTGGGACTACTACCTGAGCGCACCCTGGATGCACGCGAAACTCGCAGGTGTAGCATTTCTAGTGGCTTACCACATTCAGTGTGGCATCTATATGGGTCGTATTAACCGAGGCGAAGACAATAAAACCCATGTCTTTTATCGGTTTTTCAACGAGGTGCCTGTGTTGTTCCTATTTGCCATCGTGCTTTTGGTGTACTTACGTCCCTGGTGACACCGCAAGCCCTGCATTAGTTGGTATCCACGTTAGCTCCCTGCGATAATGGGACAAACACCTAGCAGAGTAGATCATGACCAAATCTGAACAGTTATTCGAACGCGCCAAGCAACACATTCCCGGTGGCGTTAACTCTCCTGTGCGCGCTTTCAAAGCCGTTGGCGGCACGCCCCGTTTTATGGCGCGCTCTGATGGCGCCTACATTTGGGATGCCGACGGCAATCGCTATATCGATTACGTACTGTCCTGGGGTCCCATGATCATGGGACACAACCATCCCGAAGTTCGCGAGGCAGTTATCAAGGCCGCCGAACACGGCCTTAGCTTTGGTTGCCCCACCGAAATTGAATGTGAAGTGGCCGAATTGATCTGCAGCTATGTGCCAAGCATCGACATGCTACGTATGTGCAACTCGGGTACCGAAGCGACCATGAGTGCTATTCGCTTGGCTCGGGGGGCCACCGGTCGCGACAAAATTATTAAGTTCGAAGGCTGTTACCACGGACACTCTGATTCTCTGCTGATTAAAGCGGGATCGGGCGCACTCACCTTTGGTGTACCCAGTTCACCCGGCGTACCCGACGTGCTTGCGCAACATACGGTTACCCTACCCTTCAACGACGCAGAGGCCTTACGCCAGGCCTTTGATGAAATCGGTGATCAGATCGCCTGTGTCATTACCGAGCCTGTGACCGGCAATATGAACTGCGTACTACCCGAGCCCGGCTTCCTCGAGACCATGCGAGAGCTGTGCACGCGTCACAACAGTGTTTTGATTTTTGATGAGGTCATGACCGGCTTTCGCTTCGGCGTGCAGTGCGCCCAGGGTTGGCTCGGCATCACCCCCGACCTGACCTGCTTTGGTAAGGTCATTGGTGGCGGTATGCCAGTGGGTGCTTTCGGTGGTCGGCGCGACATTATGGAGCACATCTCACCGCTCGGACCGGTCTATCAAGCGGGCACACTGTCGGGGAACCCGGTGGCCATGGCCGCCGGCCTTGCCTGCATGACCATTATTGGTCGCGACGGTTTCTATGACGAGCCGTTTCGGCAAACGCGCGCCCTGGTCGAGGGCATGCAAAAAGCCGCTGACGCTGCGGGTGTGCCCTTCACCACCAACCACGCGGGTACCATGTTTGGGGGTTTCTTCACCGAGGAAACCAAGGTCACCAATTATCAACAGGTCATTGCCTGCGATAACGCTGCCTTTAGTCAGTTCTTTCACGCCATGTTAGATGCCGGCGTGTATCTCGCCCCGGCTTCTTTCGAAGCGGGTTTTATGTCGGCCTGCCATACCGACGCCGATATTGAAGCCACTGTCGCGGCAGCGGCTAGCGCTTTTGCTGCTTTGTAAGGACAACACCATGAGCCAACGAGGACCATTCCCCCACACCCGAATGCGTCGACTGCGCGCCCAGCCTTTCTCCCGCGCACTGGTCTCCGAAAACACATTAACCAGTGCCGATTTGATCTATCCGGTGTTTGTTCTCGAGGGTAGCCAACAGCGCGAATCGGTACCGTCAATGCCCGGGGTCGAGCGGCTGTCAATTGATCTTTTGTGCGAACTCGCCCAAGAAGCAGTGAGCCTGGGCATTCCCGCCTTTGCCCTGTTTCCGGTGGTGGGCCAAGAACACAAGTCTCTGCTGGCAGAGGCCGCCTACGATGACAATGGCTTGGTACAGCGCGCGGTGAAGGCGTTAAAAGCCGCAGCCCCCGACCTAGGCATCATGACCGATGTGGCCCTCGATCCATACACCACCCATGGTCAAGACGGCATCATCGACGACAACGGCTACGTGCTCAACGATGTCACCAGTGCCACCTTGGTGAAACAGGCTCTGTCCCATGCCGCCGCCGGCGCCGATTGCGTGGCGCCTTCAGACATGATGGACGGTCGCATTGGAGCGATTCGAGGGGCACTCGAGCAGGCAGGCCACGTTAACACTCTCATCATGTCCTACGCTGCGAAATATGCCTCGAGCTATTACGGGCCCTTTCGGGATGCCGTCGGTTCGGCAGGCAATTTGAAGGGCGGCGATAAAAAGACCTATCAAATGGACCCCGCCAATCTCAATGAGGCGGTGCATGAGTGTGCGCTCGATCTACAAGAGGGCGCCGATATGATTATGGTCAAACCCGGCATGCCCTACTTGGACGTTATTCGAAGGGTCAAAGACGACCTACGAGCACCGACCTTTGCGTACCAAGTCAGTGGCGAATATGCCATGCATATGGCGGCATTCAGGCAGGGCTGGCTAGATCGGGACCAGGTAACCCTAGAATCATTATTGGCGTTCAAGCGCGCCGGGGCCGACGGTATCCTGACCTACTTCGCCATGGATGCAGCTCGGCTTTTGAGCAAAACCGCCTGAGGATAATGGCAGTAGCTCTATTCACGCGCCGGCTATTCACAATGTGGCTGGGGCCGGTCACAGTGTGGCTGGGGCCGGTTGCTGCATGCTTGAGTCTGAGCTCATTGGGGACACAGGCCGATAACGTCAGCGAGGTACCCGACAATGGCTGCCAATGCCTGTGGCAAGGCAGTTTTGCAGAGGTGGCACCCACAACCGACCTGGTCGTCATTGGGGAAGTGGTCGAGCTTAGGGGCAATGCGGTTGATCTGCAGGTAGAGCGGACCCTACTCGGTGAAGCGTGGCAACCAACCCTTAGGGTTTGGATGCAAGCCAAGGATTATTGCCGACCAAAGGCGGAGCGCTTCGGGCTTGGCAGCCGCTGGCTGATGGCGCTGCAAAAAATTCGCGAAGTCCCCGACGATGGTTTTGACCCAACAACACCCAATATAAGTTTTGGACGACCTTACGACTATTCACTCTCAATTTGCGGGGGCTACTTTTTGCGAGCCGCTGGCAATACCGTAACCGGCAATTTAGTACCCGATATGCCGCGCTGGGCCTTTAAGCCGGAAATGTCACCGGTGCTGGTTGATTTGGTGGCGTCCTACTTACAAGGACGCGTATCAGCCGACGTATTGAAAGAAGCTAGCCGTGAAGATCCCAGTGTAAAGGCGCTGATACTCGATACTCGCAGTTTTTTACGGGGACAGGATCGCGACCTGGAACAAGATATTCCGCACTAGCGACTCAAAGCTTCAAGCAGCTCATCAATCATCATGAGCGACAGTCCCCAAATACGATTGCCCTCATACAAGTAAGAATCGGACTCTACCGCCGTGCCCCGCCACTCCCAGCTCAAGGGCACCCGATGGCGCCGATCCATCAGGAAACTCAGCGGTACCCATACAATACCGTCGACCTCGTGGTTTGGCTGCAGCTCAGGGCAACAATCGGTCACAAACACAAATGGGGTAACCAGCATCTCCGGGCGATCGGGGCGCCATCCCGTATTGACATCGCCCAACTCGCACAGGGCTGTTGCGCTTTGTTCAAGGTCGAGCCCAAGTTCCTCGCGGGTTTCACGCAGGGCGCAGGCAAAGCTTGAGACATCTTCCGCATCCCGTCGCCCCCCAGGGAAGCCCATATGTCCCGACCAGGGATCACCCTCACGGGTGGCGCGCCTTATCATCAGCATGACAGGGCCTTCGTCGCTGGGCTGCAGCACAATGGCTACCGCCGCTTTTTTTTGCACCGGCCCATAGTTTTTGGGGGGTTTAGCGTGACGCTCTAGACGTTTGATGAGTTGTGGAAAGGCAAGGGACATAAACACCGCAAAAGTATGATCGTGGGGTCAGTGTAGCCCGACCAGCAGCGATGTGCCCGTGACTTCCGCCTGTAGCTTACCCAAGCGCCTAGGTAGCAGGGTTCAATCGCTGCCCTGTGGTGTCATTCACCCGGAACCAACCGGCTACCGAGAAGCGATCTCTGGTGACAGGTAACACCTCGTGGGGAATATCTTCCGATAAGAACAGCACTAGAGTGCCCATCAGTGGCGTGACCCTAACCGTACCCTGATCGTCGAGGCCTGGTTGTGTGTACAGCACAAGTTCACCCCCTTGCTCAGGCGACCAACCTGAATTCAGGTAAGCCACAAGGGACACCCGTCGGTTTGAACGACCGCGAAACGCATCGACATGCCGTTTATAAAATGCCCCCGCCTTATAGTGGGCCAAATGGCATTCAAAATCCCAGAGCCCCAAAAATAATCGCTTATTCAAACCCTCCCGCAAACACTCAAGACCCGCAAACCATCCATTCAAAGCCGATGTGGCCGGGTCCAACCATGCAATTCGGTCACGTCGAACAAACTGATTTTGATGCTCATCCTCACCTCGACCGATAGCGGCTGGGCGCAGCGTTGGTTGCGTAATCTTAACCGTGGCGAGCAGCTCTTCCCGGATAGGTTCAGGTATGATGTCAGGCAGGATGATAAATCCTCGTGTTGCCAAAGCCTCGCTGATGTCATCGGCAGGCAGCCAGTCGTTGCCCATCGAGGGCTTTTGTAAATGCGTCAAATGCGGAGTCGGCTCCTACCGGGGTCGAAGATCTGAGTGACATGACGAGCATGGGATGCTGCGCAATGTACCGCTATTTTCACCGAGACAAACGCTTTTTATTGAAACACCGTTAACAAAACAGGAAATGAATGTGAAAACCTATGCTGCTTATGCTATTGGCGCCGCGCTAGTCGATACCGAGCTTGAAGTCGACGATAACGACTTAAACGCGATGCAAGTCGAAAAAGGCATGATGACACTCGTTGACGAGGCTCGGCAGGCGGAGCTGCTGGGACACCTACAGGACCATCTCATCCGCGCCAGTCATGCGTCGGGTGGCAGTGCTGGCAACAGCATGATTGCCACCGCCCTGTTTGGTGCACCCACCTTCATGAGTTGTAAGGTGGCTAACGATACCGATGGCGATATTTACTTGGGCGATCTGGAGAACTCTGGTGTTGCCCACAGCCTTCACGATAAGCGCGGCGAAGGCACAACGGGTAAATGTATTGTGCTTATTACCCCCGATGCCGAACGCAGCTTGAATACCTTTCTTGGTGTGTCAGAAACCCTTTCGGTGGCAGAGGTCGACGAGTCTGCTATTGCAGACGCCGACTGGGTTTATCTTGAGGGTTACTTGGTGACATCACCCACGGGGCTTGCGGCTGCTATTCATACCCGGGAAACCGCCGAGCGCAGTGGTGTACGCACCGCCGTCAGTTTTTCTGACCCGGGTATGGTCGCGCATTTTCGCGACAATATGCAGCAGCTGCTCGGCGACAAGGTGGATTTAGTGTTCTGCAATGAAGCGGAGGCCATGGAGTGGGGCAATACCGACTCCCTTGAGGAAGCCCTCAAAGCCATCCAGTCCGTGGCAAGAACCTGTGTCATCACCCGCGGCAAAGAGGGCGCTATTACCTGGGATGGAGAAAACATCGACTATATACCCGCGCACACAGTAAAAGCCGTCAATACCAACGGGGCGGGTGATATGTTCGCTGGCGCGTTTTTGTACGGATTACGCCGCGGTGAAAACTATAGGCGATCGGCGGAATTTGCAGTTCGCGCCGCGGGTGAAGTTGTAAAATATTTTGGTCCACGATTGCAGCCCGACGGCTACCGAGCGCTGCGTCAAGAGTTCTTCGGCGACTAATCATCGCCCGCACACTATAGGCCAACAGCATGAAAGACGACGTTAAACCAGAAATTAAGCAAGACCCCCTGTACAAAATGCTGCGACAGGAAGATGTCGACAGCTTCAATGCTCAACGGGATAGCCTGGACACCGGTCAGCTAAAAAGCGGTGACTATCGCGGTCGAGACTTACGGCGCATGAATGCCCGTGGACTCGACTTTAGCAACGCCTATTTTCGCAATGCGGATCTATCGGGCATCGATTTTCGGGAGACAAATCTTGAAGGCGCGAGTCTCTTAGACGCTAAGGTGTCGGGGGTGTACTTCCCAGAGGAACTGAGCGCCGATGAAATTCGCTTATCCCTCGATCACGGCACGCGTTTGCGCTACGACCGACGGAACTAGAGCTATGGACCAGGGACAGCGGTTACTGGCCACGTTGCTTTGTCAGCGATCGTTACTGACTAGAAGGGCATTGCTGGCCATGGGGTTATTGCTGGCCACGCTGCTACTTACCATAGCTGCGCCGGTGACACTGCAAGCCCAAACCGGTGGCTTGGGGGGTGCGCTGAGTCAACAAACGGGGGATTTTTTACCCGTTGAACAGGCCTATCAGCTTGAAGTTGAACGCACCGGCCCGCAACAGCTTCGCTTGTATTGGCAAATCACCGACGGCTACTACCTATACCAGCATCGCTTCAAGGTGAAACTGGAGGATGCTGGAGGCACCGTGGGAACGGACATTCAGTTTCCAGAAGCACTACTCAGGAATGATGAATTCTTTGGGGACGTGCAGGTTTACTACCACCAAGCCGATCTCAAGGTCTTTACTGAGCGTAGCTTCGAAACGGCCACACTGACCGTCACCTCTCAGGGCTGCGCTGATGCGGGCTTGTGCTACCCCCCGTACACCGAAACCTTTGAGTTAACGGGGTCTAATGAGCCGGCGGTGGCGACGATCCCCACAAGCAATGACGCAGGGATTAACGGGAGTAGCCAAGGGACCTTGGGGCTACTCGCGGCGCTGGGTTTCGCCCTCTTGGGCGGCGTGATTTTGAACGCGATGCCCTGCGTGTTCCCCATCTTGTCATTGAAGGTCCTTAGTTTCGCGACCGGCGATCCGACCGAGCACCGTCGCCACGCTTGGTGGTACCTATTGGGGGTTGTCAGCAGTTTTGTTGGCGTCGCCGCTGTACTCGCTGCATTACAAAGTGCCGGACAACTCATCGGCTGGGGTTTTCAACTGCAGTCTCCGGGGTTTGTCATCGGCTTGGCCTACCTGTTTACAGCCATGGCGCTATCCTTATCGGGATTGGTGCATTTTGGCGGCGGCATCATGAATCTTGGGCAATCCCTTGCGGGGCAAGGTGGTATCCGCGGTAGTTTCTTTACTGGGGTGCTTGCGGTTGTGGTGGCCAGTCCCTGTACAGCCCCCTTTATGGGTTCGGCCTTAGGTTTCGCTCTTACACAACCGACCCACATTGCCGCCCTAGTATTTACGGCATTGGGCGTGGGTATGGCCGCACCCATGGTGATGCTCAGTTACTCCGCTACCGCCCGAAATGCGCTGCCGAAACCGGGCCCATGGATGGAGCGCTTAAAGGAGTTAATGGCCTTCCCCCTGTACCTCACTGCGGTGTGGCTATTGTGGGTTGCGGGTAAACAAGCGGGGCTCGATGCCATGACCGCGGCCCTAGCGGGCCTCGTACTGCTTGCTTTGGGGCTTTACTTGTACCGAGGTGCACTCTGGCAGCGGCTTCTTGCGATGACAATCATCGTCGCGGCTGTGGCTCTGGCCACTGTCCGAGGGGACACACCGGAAACTGAATCTGCTCGCGCCCCGGGTACAGTTCCCTATAGTGCCCAAGCACTTTCGGGTCTGCGGTCAGAGGGCGTACCGGTGTTTGTCGACGTAACCGCCGACTGGTGCATCACCTGTCTAGCGAATGAGCAGGCAGTACTGTTTACCGAGAGTACCCGCAAGGCTTTCGAGGCAGCAGGCGTGGTGTACATGGTAGCCGACTGGACCGATTACGACGCCGATATTGGTGAGTTTGTACAGAGCCATGGCCGCAATGGGATTCCCCTTTACGTCATGTATCCGGCAGACTCGAACAAGCAGCCCTTTCTTCTACCCCAACTGCTAACCTCATCGATCATTCATGAAGCGCTCGCTAAGGTAAGCCCCAACGAGAACAACCTGGAGCATGACACTCAATGACCCGTAAGCCCGTGGCAACGAAAAATCGATTAAAACGGCTCGTCATTGCAGCAGGAATGACAACAAGCCTCATCACTGGCGTCGGGGCAAGGGCGGCTATTGAGCTGGAAAACTGGTGGGTGCGAGCCCTGCCGCCCACCCAAACCATGACCGCAGCCTATGGTGTCATCACGAATACCGGTGACGCTACGGTCACCTTGAGTGATGCCACCACACCGCCGGCCAAACAGGTTGAATTGCACACCACCCAACAGATCGATGGTCAAGTACGCATGCAGCCGATGGGCTATCCAAGCTTGGCACCCGGTGAACGTTTGATACTAGAGCCAGGCGGGCCCCACCTGATGCTCATGGGAGTCGATAGGATGCCCGCCTTGGGGAGCACGGTGACCCTCTGCGTTCACGTATCAACCAATGAATCGATTTGCACCGACGCAGATGTTCGGCGTACTGCACCAAAAGATCACAGTCACCACAGCATGCATCATTAAGTTAGCCACCTCTGGAGCTTCCAATGGCCATCCTCGAACCCGTCAAAGCCTTCTTTGCACAACTAAAAGATACCCTCGTGCTCAGTGGGGCGGGACAGCACACACACCTGTGGCGCTGGGCCCTTGGACTGGTCGTCGTTTACGGTGTGGCTATGCTGGCGCTTGGCAGCTATTGGAGCGGCGCCCCCGAGCCCTTTGATGTGGAGCAGAGCGCCGAGGCTCGCCTTGAAAATCCCCAGCAACGTGTCACCGGCACCGTTACGACAGCTACCTTGATGGCGGTTATCGAGACGCTACTCGATAAAAAGGGCGGTTACATCCACAACGATATTTTTCCCCCCGGCGTTTTTATGGACAACATGCCCAACTGGGAATACGGCGTGTTAATTCAGTCTCGGGACCTCGCCCGGGCGATGCGCGAAGTGCTGAGTCGCTCACAGTCACAGTCCAAAGAAGACGTTGACTTAACACTGGCGGAACCGCGTATTAACTTTCAATCCGATAGCTGGGCATTACCCGCGTCGGAGGGTGAGTACCGGGACGCGGTTCGCTATCTTGATGCCTATTTCCAGCGCTTGCCCCAGCGCGGTGAGCGGGGCGCCCAGTTTTACGCCCGAGCCGACAACTTAAGCTACTGGTTGAGCATGGTTGAAAAACGGTTGGGGAGTTTGTCTCAGCGGCTATCAGCCAGCGTCGGTCAGCGCCGGCTCAATATTGATCTTGCGGGGGATTCCGCTGCGGTAGCTTCAACTAACGAGCCCATGGAGCAAGAGATACGAACCCCGCGCAGTGAAGTCGACGACGTGTTTTACGAGAGCCGCGGGGCCGCATGGGCGCTCATTCATTTCTTGAAAGCCGCAGAAGTCGACTTTGCCGACGTGCTCGAGAAAAAGAACGCGCGGGTAAGTTTGCAACAAATCATCCGTGAACTAGAGGCTACCCAGGCAACCGTGTGGAGCCCCATCATTCTGAACGGGTCTGGCTTTGGCCTGTGGGCGAACCATTCACTGGTAATGGCAAGCTACATTTCAAGAGCCAATGCTGCGCTTATCGACCTGCGCGAGTTACTCGCTCAAGGATAAGCAGCAGCTGACTGTTGCGTCGCGCTTGGCACAATCTAACGGGTGAGTTAGGTTGCCAAGCGACCTTCAAGCAGTACCCACTCCTCAACCTGACTCATCACAGACAAGCGGATATGCGGTTGGTAGCGTTCTATGAGTGCATCGGCCTGATCGGCCAATAATCCGGCCAACAACAAATGTCCTTCAGGTTTTAATAGAGCCAGTAACCTCGGAGCCAACTCACTGAGTGGGCCCGCTAGGATATTGGCAACAACGCAGTCTGCAGCGCCTTCCCATTCAGATACTTCAGCACTATCGGGTGCTACAACCGTAAAACGCGATGGGCTGATGCCATTGCGCTCGGCATTTTGGTGGCTGGCGGTTAAGGCCTGGGGATCATTATCGACACCCAGCGCGCAACGGGCACCTAACTTCAAGCCAGCGATGGCAAGAATGCCGGTGCCACAACCATAATCGACAACCGTCATGTCCGGGGTGATCAGGCGATCTAACGCCGTTAAGCACATAGCCGTTGTTGGATGGGTGCCCGTACCAAAGGCAAGGCCCGGGTCGAGCAGTACATTGACCGCATCGGGCTCGGGTGGCGCGAGCCAACTTGGACAAATCCACAAACGTGACCCCATTTGCATGGGGTGAAAGTTATCCATCCAGGCCCGCTCCCAGTCCTGATCGGGCACGTGGACAGGGGCGCCAGCGGTTGCAGTGACCCAACCACTAGGCACTGAATCGAGGACAGGCGTTAAATCCACTCCTTCGTCGAACAGGGCCGATAAGCGCACTTTTTGCCACATGGGCGTCTCGCCCGGACCGGGCTCCAGCAGTGGCTCATCGGCATTATCTTCAAGGGTTACCGCAACGGCACCCTGCTCAAATAACCAGTCCTCGAGAGCTTCAACATGGCCATCGTCTGTCTCGAACTGCAGTTGCTGCCAACCCGCTTCGCTCAATGCTCGTGTTCCAACTTGCTCTCGAGATAGTGGATACTGACGCCACCGGCCTTAAACGACGGGTCCACCACCAGTTCCCGATGCAGGGCCGCATTGGTGCGAATGCCCTCTACAACGAGCTCATCGAGAGCCTGGCGCATTTTGGCAAGAGCCGATGTTCGGGTGTCTCCGTGGGTAATCAGCTTACCGATAAGGCTGTCATAATGCGGCGGCACGGTGTAGCCGTTGTACACATGGGAGTCGACGCGCACACCCGGGCCACCCGGCGCATGGAAGGTGTTAATACGCCCCGGTGATGGCATGAAATTGCGAGGATCTTCGGCGTTGATGCGGCACTCAAGGGCGTGCCCACGAAATACGATATCCTCTTGTCGTACCGATAATTTCTCGCCGGAGGCAATAAGCAGCTGCTCGCGCACAATATCAATGCCAGTGATCATCTCGGTCACCGGGTGCTCCACCTGAACCCGGGTATTCATCTCGATGAAATAAAAACCACCGTCTTCGTACAGAAACTCAAAGGTGCCCGCGCCGCGATAACCCATATCGATGCACGCCTGTACACAGGCGTCTCCAATGGCGGAACGCTCGGCATCGCTGATTCCGGGGGCCGGCGCCTCTTCGATGACCTTTTGATGACGACGCTGTAAAGAGCAATCGCGATCACCTAAGTGCACCGCATTACCCTGACCGTCGGCGAGCACCTGCACCTCGACGTGGCGCGGACGCTGTAGGAATTTTTCGATATAGACGACCGGGGAGCCGAATGCCGCTGCCGCTTCCGACTGGGTCACTTGAATAGAGCTGAGAAGCACCTCTTCATTGTGGACCACGCGCATACCACGGCCGCCACCGCCCGCTGCCGCTTTAACAATAACGGGGTAGCCAATATCTCGGGCAATGCGCAGCACTTCGTCCGGATCATCGGGAATAGCACCCTCAGACCCCGGTACGATGGGCACCCCCGAGCGCTTCATCTGATCCTTAGCCGAGACCTTATCGCCCATTAAGCGGATTGTTTCAGCGGTGGGGCCAATGAATACAAAGCCACTCTTCTCCACCTGCTCGGCGAAGTCAGCATTCTCAGAGAGAAAGCCATAACCCGGGTGGATACCGTCTGCGTTCGTCACCTCGGCGGCACTGATAATGGCGGGCACATTCAGGTAACTCAACTTCGATGGCGGTGCGCCGATGCAGACCGCCTGATCAGCCAAGCGGACATGCTTCAACTCGCGATCGACCGTGGAATGCACGGCAATGGTCTCTATGCCGAGTTCACGGCAGGCTCGCAAAACACGCAGTGCAATCTCGCCGCGGTTAGCAATTAGGACTCTTTCAAGCATGGGAATATCTCCCGATGGGGCGACAGCTGCCGCCCAGATCGTCAGGCAATAGAAATTAAGGGCTGGTCAAACTCAACGGGCTCGCCGTTCTCCGCGTGAATAGCAGTCACCGTACCTGCCCGATCGGCCTCGATTTGGTTCATCATTTTCATCGCCTCGACGATACATAGCACATCGCCGACGCGTACGGTCTGGCCCACTTCCACAAAGGCTGCAGCGTCGGGGGATGAAGCGCGATAAAAGGTGCCAACCATCGGTGACAAGACAGCATTGGTTTTGTCGGGGGATGAAGACGCCTCTGTAGGTGCAGCGGGTTCAGCCGGGGCGGGGGCTACTGCTACCGGTGGTGGCGCGGGCGCGGGCGCGGGCGGCGCATAAGTGGCAGGTGCTGGTACCGCGTTCATATTGCGGCTGATGCGAACCGATTCCTCACCCTCTTTGATTTCGATTTCGTCGATATTTGACTCTTCAAGGAGTTCAATGAGTTTTTTTACTTTTCGTATATCCATGGTACGTCCTCGTTAGGAATCCGCGGTGGCTAGAGCGTTTACGGCCGTGGCCAAGGCACAGTCGTACCCAAAGCTACCAAGGCCACAAATGACACCTTGGGCAACATCGGAGAAGTAACTGTGTTGACGGAACGGTTCGCGCGCATGCACGTTAGAGAGATGAATTTCAATGAAAGGCAGAGCAACGCTTAACAAGGCATCGCGCAACGCAATACTGGTATGGGTATAAGCACCGGGGTTGATGATAATGAACTGCACACCGTTCGCACCCGCCTGCTGTATGGCATCGATCAGCTCACCTTCGTGGTTACTTTGGAAGCACGACACAGTAACCCCTGCGCGTTGGGCCTCCGACACTAGGCGCCGATTAATATCCTCAAGCGTCTCGTTGCCATAAATAGCAGGCTCGCGACGGCCCAACATATTGAGGTTGGGTCCATGCACTACCAGAACGTCTGACATCGCACCGAGTTCCCTGCTACTTAGCGCCACTTCCCGACCAGATCACGCAAAACCCGGCCACCATCGGTGTAGTGTGAACCAAACCCTATCGCCGTGTCTAACAAAATGCACGTTTAGGGAAGATTACCGACTTTTCGCCGACGTTAACCGGTATTTAAGTCACCATAAATAGGTGTGGTTAAAAAATAACCATATCCTCTTTAACCCCAATGGCAGCAGTAGTATCATCGCCGGCCCGTGCGCACAGTGCAGCACCTATGCAGGTACTACCACTCATCTTGCAGTACCACTAACTAAGCCACCGCCCATGACCACTCGCACAGCCATCACCATAGGTAAGCACACCCTGCCCAACGGCGTGGTGTTGGCACCCATGGCGGGGGTCAGTGATGCGCCCTTCAGAGAACTCTGCCTGAAGCTAGGTGCGGGCATGGCAGTGGCCGAGATGGTAAGCGCCGATTTGCGACTCAAAGACACGCGTAAAAGTCGCCTGCGACGACAAAAAAGCCCGTCGGAGACTATAAGGTCGGTACAAATTGTCGGCAGTGAGCCAGTGATGCTGGCCGAGGCCGCACGATTTAACGAAGCCGAAGGCGCCGATATTATCGATATCAATATGGGCTGCCCTGCAAAAAAGGTGTGCCGTAAGGCCGCGGGCTCGGCACTGCTAGCGGACGAGGCCTTAGTTGCAGACATACTATCGGCGGTAGTCAATGCAGTAGATGTTCCGGTGACCCTCAAAATCCGAACCGGCATCCATCCTGATGCGCGCAATGGCCGGCGCATTGCCCGCATTGCCGAAGATTGCGGCGTGGCATTGCTCACTGTCCATGGCCGCACCCGCGCCGATCGCTTTAAGGGTGAAGCCGAGTACGACACCATTGCAGATATCGTTCAGCACACACAGATACCCGTGCTCGCCAACGGCGACATCGATAGCGCTGTAAAAGCGCGGTGGGTACTTGAGTACACCGGTGCCGCAGGCGTCATGATTGGGCGCGCAGCACAAGGCCAACCGTGGCTTCCGGGCTTAATTGCTCGGCAACTCGCGGGGGACATTAACGCCCTGTCACCGCCGTTAACTGAACAGTGCGCCCTAATGTTGATCCATCTGGACGCGCTGCATCAATTCTATGGCCCGCTCATGGGGGTACGAATTGCCCGCAAGCATATCGGTTGGTTCTTAGATAGTCTCGGTGCTGCCGGCAATCCCTACTCAGACCATGACGGGCCAGAATGTCATCAGGAAACCCCTCTGTCATCGCTGACCGTGATGAAGCGAGATTTCAATCAGCTCGAGGAGGATTACCAGCAGCGGCAGTGGCTGTCTCAACTGGCCGAGGGCCTAGCGCAACCCCGCAAGGGATCGGCGCACGACATTACCGCAATGCCCTTTAGTCGCACTCAGCCGAATGTTGTGGCTGCCTAAACCACCCGTAAACCACAAGAAAAAGAGGATCGGAAGCACATTGAACACAAGCCATAGTCGCCCACCCACCGAGAGCGAATCGTCTACTGGCGAGAAGATTGCGCCCGATACCCGTCCGCCGCCCCCTCTGCGCGATAGCGCTGAAATCGCGATTGCCTATTTCTTACAAGAACTCGAAGGGGAACCGCCGACTGACCTACACGATATGGTGCTGTCACAGGTTGAAGAGCCCCTGCTGCAAGCCATCATGGACCATACCGCAGGGAATCAGAGTCGGGCAGCGCATTTATTGGGGCTCAACCGAGGCACATTGCGCAAAAAGTTACGCCGCTATGGATTGCTGGCCGGAGCCGATGACTAGGCAATACCCCTTTCACCGCAAGCCGCCCCATTCTTCCCAAGAGACGATGACACCCACCATCGATGTTCAATGCCAAAACCGAGAACCCATGTATGAATGACCCGCAATTTCGCCCTGTAAGACGCGCTCTGATCAGCGTTTCCGATAAAACAGGTATCACAGAGTTTGCCCAGGCGCTAATCGAACGGCAGGTTGAGCTGCTATCGACCGGTGGTACCTGTCGCCTACTGCAACAGGCTGGGTTGCCCGTTACCGAGGTATCAGACCACACCGGATTCCCCGAGATGATGGATGGGCGTGTCAAAACACTCCACCCAACCATTCATGGGGGTATTTTGGGTCGTCGGGGCACCGATGATGCGGTTATGGCAGACCATAATATTGCGGCCATCGACATGGTGGTCGTCAATTTGTATCCCTTTGAAGCCACGGTCGCGCGACCTGATTGTTCGCTGGAAGACGCGGTAGAGAACATTGATATCGGCGGTCCAACCATGGTTCGTGCTGCCGCAAAAAATCATCGCGACGTGGTGATTTTGGTGGACGCCAACGATTATGACTGCGTACTCGAGGAGATGGATGCCAATGAGGGGCAGACACGCCTGACCACTCGTTTTGATCTGGCTATCAAGGCCTATGAACACACCGCTGCCTATGACGGTGCCATTGCCAATTACTTTGGGCAACAAGTGGGTAACGGTGCACCCGCCTTCCCGCGGACACTCAACCTACAATTTGATAAAGCGCAAGATATGCGTTACGGCGAGAATCCCCATCAAAAGGCGGCTTTTTACCGGGAGCGCACCGTGCGTGAGGCTGGCATCGCCAGCGCCGTACAGCTGCAGGGCAAAGAGTTGTCTTACAACAATGTAGCGGACACCGACGCTGCCCTTGAATGCGTCAAAAATTTTGACGCGCCCGCCTGTGTCATTGTGAAACATGCCAATCCCTGCGGAGTGGCCACCGCCGATGACTTGCTTTCAGCCTATGATCGGGCTTTTGAAACCGATCCCGAGTCGGCCTTTGGCGGCATCATCGCGTTCAACCGCGAACTCGATGCCAAAACCGCCAGCGCTATCGTCGAGCGGCAGTTTGTAGAAGTTATCATCGCGCCAAACGTCAGTGATGAAGCCATCGCCGTTGTGGCTGACAAAAAGAATGTGCGGCTTTTGCGAACGGGTCAGTGGTCCTCGCCCAGCCCCAGCCAAGATTTTAAACGGGTTAATGGTGGTCTTTTAGTGCAGGACCGTGATGATGGCATGGTCGATCGCTCTGATTTAACCGTCGTGACCGAGCGCGAACCTACTGATCAGGAATGGCTCGACCTCGTATTCGCCTGGAAAGTCGCAAAATTCGTGAAATCAAATGCCATTGTTTACGCGGCCAACAACCGCACCTTGGGCGTGGGTGCCGGCCAAATGTCACGGGTTAATTCAGCGCGGATTGCAGCCATCAAGGCGGAGCATGCTGGTCTGGAGATTAAAGGAGCCGCTATGGCGTCGGACGCGTTCTTCCCGTTCCGCGATGGCATCGATAACGCGGCTGAGCGCGGTATTAAAGCCGTGATCCAACCGGGTGGGTCGATCCGAGATGATGAGGTTATTGCCGCAGCTAACGAAGCTGGCATGACCATGGTCTTCACCGGCATGCGCCATTTCCGCCATTAATGACTGCCGCTAACAGGGGCGCGTATCAGGAACGAAGCAATGAACATACTGGTAGTGGGAAACGGCGGGCGTGAGCACGCATTAGCATGGAAATTAGCGCAACCCGAACACGTACAACAGGTGTTTGTGGCACCGGGCAATGCAGGCACCGCGAGTGAACCGAAACTCAAGAACGTTGCCATTGATGTCATGGACTTTGAAGCGCTGGCTCAATTTGCCGCTCAGCAGCAATGCGGTTTGACGGTGATAGGCCCAGAGGCGCCGTTGGTTGGGGGCATCGTGGATTTCTTTCAAGCACGGGGCCTGCCCTGCTTCGGCCCAAGCCAGCAGGCGGCACAGCTAGAGGGCTCGAAAGCGTTCACCAAAGACTTCCTTGCTCGCCATGGCATTCCTACAGGGGCTTATGCCAACTTCACTGATACCGATGAAGCATTGGCCTATGTTCGTGAACAGGGCGCGCCCATCGTTATCAAGGCCGACGGGCTAGCAGCGGGCAAAGGTGTGATCGTGGCAGAGACACTGGAACAAGCCGAGGCCGCCGTTGTTGACATGTTATCGGGTAATGCCTTTGGCGAAGCAGGCTGCAGGGTGGTTATTGAGGAATTCCTCAGCGGTGAAGAGGCCAGTTTCATTGTGATCGCCGACGGTAGCCACGCGCTACCGATGGCCACTAGCCAAGATCACAAACGTATTGGCGAAGGGGACACGGGTCCTAACACAGGCGGCATGGGTGCCTACTCACCCGCACCGGTGGTGACTGATGAGATACACGCCCGGATCATGACCGACATTATTGAGCCGACGATTGCCGGCATGGCCGAAGATGGCATGCCCTACACGGGCTTTCTCTACGCTGGACTCATGATCGATGCCGAGGGTAATCCGCGGGTTATCGAATTCAACTGTCGCTTTGGTGACCCTGAAACCCAGCCGATTATGCAGCGACTGCAAAGTGCCCTTGACCGACTCTGCCTGTCCGCCCTCGAAGGAGACCTGCAGGCGCAATCGGTTGCCTGGGATAAGCGCGCCGCCCTCGGGGTGGTACTTGCCGCGGCGGGTTACCCCGGAAGCTACGGTAAAGGCTTCGTGATTGAAGGCCTTGAACAACCACAAGCGGATGATGTGAAAGTATTTCACGCGGGCACTCAAGTCGAGGGCGCCAACGTGGTCACCACCGGTGGTCGCGTCCTGTGTGTTTCCGCCCTTGGCGAGGATATCCACAGTGCCCAGCAGCGAGCCTATGACGCCGTCAGCCAACTGCATTGGGATGGCATGACCTATCGTCGCGACATTGGATGGCGTGCCCTCGCGCGTTAAACTCTAAGACTAACGTACGGGCTCTTGAGTGAAGAGGTGCTGCCATGCAACGTGAGTTAACCACCCTCGATCGCTGGCTGGTGGAAGCCGACAGCATGCTGAGAACCCTGAGTCGTCGCGGTGCCAGCGCCGCTCGCCCATCCCCCGCCGAGGGCCACAGCGAGGCACCGTTATCGGCGCAACAGCGCCGCCATGCTGCGGGGCTCATGCGGGTTAATCACACCGGCGAAGTATGTGCACAGGCCCTTTATCAGGGGCAGGCCCTGACCGCCCGCAGCGCCGGAACCCGGGAGGAAATGCAAGAAGCCGCCCAAGAAGAAATCGATCATCTGGTGTGGTGTGAACAACGACTCGACGAGTTAGACGCCCGCCCCAGTGCGCTAAACCCACTGTTCTACGGGGTTTCCCTCGCATTGGGTGCCGCTGCTGGCGCCATCAGCGACAAAGTTAGTCTTGGGTTTGTCCACGCCACTGAAGAACGGGTTGCGAATCATCTGCGGGAACATCTACAAGCGCTACCCGCCGATGACCGAAAATCTCAGCTCATTTTGCAGCAGATGTTGGAAGACGAGGAGCGGCATGGGGAAAATGCCCTGAACGCCGGGGGACAAGAGTTCCCCCGCCCTGTGAAAGACGTCATGACCCGTGTCGCAAAAATCATGACCACTAGCAGTTACTGGGTTTAATACGCGCAAGTCTAAAGGCGTGATGTTAACCCTTGTTGTCGATAGCGGCCTCTTCAATAGCGTAGCTGTGACCGACGCTGACGCCCGCCTTCGATAACATGATCGACGCAGAACAGTATTTTTCAGCTGACAACTCAACCGCTCGCTTCACCTGCGCCTCTTTCAAGCCATGGCCTGTCACCACAAAGTGCAAATTCATGGTCTCAAATACGGCTGGGACCGCATCGGCTCGCTGAGCCTGTAACTCCACCCGGCAATCGGTCACTTGCTGGCGCGATTTTTTCAACATACTAACGACATCGTACAGGGCACAGCCACCGGTACCCAGTAACAGCATCTCCATAGGACGCAAGGCGTGGTTTTTACCACCCAGATCTTCCGGACCGTCCATCACCACCGCATGTCCACTGCCCGACTCACCCAAAAACAGAGCGCCATCGACCCACTTTACTGACCCTTCCATATTCCTGTTTCCATCGATAATCACGAGGCTCTAGTATCGCAGACCAAGGCCGCTTTGTAGCGACATTGAACGACGGTAAGTTGGGCAAGCCCAACGGCAAACAGGTGTTTCACAGGGGAGAAAGTACGGTATGCTGCCTCAAGCACTGCACCGACTTCATGAGCTTTTCACACCCGCTGGTATAAGGACTGACTGCCAATGAAACCTATCGTGCTCAAGCGCATCCCCGACGCGGAAATGTTTCTTCGTTTCTGTGACGTACAAACCTTTCGATCCCGAGCAACTATTTTCCGTCAAGGCCAAACCAGTGATTGTTTGTACCTAGTCCTTGATGGCTCGGTGTCGGTGGTGGTCGACGATAAAAATGACCCGGAACAGGAAATGGTTGTGAGTTATCTCAACCCCGGTGATTTTTTTGGTGAGATGGGACTGTTCGGTGAGGAGAAACGGACCGCCAATTTGGTGGCTCGCACCGAGTGTGAGCTCGCGCGAATTAGTTATGAACGCTTCCATCAAGTGCGCAACAAGTTTCCTGACGTGCTGTATGCATTGACGATTCAACTTGGCTCACGCCTGCGGGCAACCACACGCAAACTGACCGACTTGGCCTTTGTCGACGTAGCGGGGCGCATTGCGCAAACCCTGCTTGATCTAACCCAACAGCCCGATGCGATGACGCACCCCGACGGGATGCAGATCCGTGTCACCCGTCAAGAGCTGGGCAAGATTGTCGGCTGCTCACGGGAAATGGCAGGTCGTGTCCTCAAATCCCTCGAGCAAGATGGCTTGGTGGAAGTGTCAGGAAAAACCATTGTGGTGCTACGAGAGCCGAAGTCACCCGCCCTCGATGCTCTAGGTAGAGACAGTGCCGACTAAGCGCGGCGCTGTCACAAAACCTCGTTGTTGCAACAACAGCGACTTAAAGAACAGCAACTAAAAAACTATGGACCCAGAAATAGCCGACGTAGCTCATCACCGGGGTCGTCGGCGCGCATAAAGGCCTCCCCTACCAGAAAGCGATTGACGCCGTGCTGTGTCATCAGTGTTACATCATCGCGACTATGAATACCACTTTCTGTTACCACCTGCACCCCCTCGGGGATAGCGGGCAGCAGGTCGATGGTGGTATGTAGCGAGGTCTCAAAGGTGTGTAAATCGCGATTATTGATACCCACCAAGCGCGGCGACAACGATAGCGCCTCCTCAAGCTCTTGGGCGTCATGGACTTCAATCAGGGCATCGAGCCCTGCCTCTTCGGCACACTGATACAGCTCTTCGAGGTGCGCGCGCTCTAGGCAGGCCACGATCAGCAAAATTGCATCGGCGCCGAGGGCACGGGCTTCCCAAATTTGATAGGGGTCGATGGTGAAATCTTTGCGTATGACCGGTAGCCGACAGGCAGCTCTAGCGTCCTGTAAGTAGCTGTCATCACCCTGAAAAAAGTCCCGGTCAGTCAGCACCGACAAACAAGCAGCACCGCCTGTCTCGTAGCTTTTCGCGATTTCTGCGGGAGCAAAGTCAGCGCGGATGACACCCTTACTGGGACTCGCTTTTTTCACCTCGGCAATGACCGCGGGCTGCCCCTCGGCCGCCTTTCGATCTAAGGCATCGACAAAGCCACGGGTGGGGCCGGCTGAGGCAGCAAGGCGCTGACAATCCGCCAAAGAACGCTGCTTGCGTCGCTCGACCAGCTCCTCTTGCTTGCGATCGATGATCTTACGCAACACCGTGGGTGCTGATAATTTACCTGTCATACATGCCCTGCTTTCAATCCGTGGGTGAACGTTACAAAGGTTTCCAGCTTATCCAATGCCTGGCCGCTGGCAATGACATCGTCGGCAAGGGCTATACCGGCCCGCAAACTGGAGGTGACACCGGCGACATAAATGGCCGCACCGGCATTCAAGGTAATCATAGAGCGCGCCTTAAGCGCGTCATCATTGGGCCGGCTCCCCAGAGCTGCACGAATTAACTCGGCAGATTCTTGCGCAGTGCCTACCGAAAGACCCGCCAAACTGTCGTATCCATGACCGTAGTCGGCGGGATCTATCCGGAAGGCCTCAACAACGCCATTGCGCATTTCCCACACCGCCGTCGGTGCGGCAATAGAGATCTCATCGAGCCCATCATCGCTGTGTAATACCAATGCATGCTGACTACCTAGCCGGCCCAGCGCTTCAGCAATCGGTTGGCAGAGCGCCTTGTCAAATACCCCCAGCACCTGTCGCTGAACCATGGCAGGGTTGGTCAAAGGACCCAAGATATTGAACAGCGTGCGCATACCCAAGTCTTTTCGGGGTGCCACGGCGTGCTTCATGGCACCGTGGTGCGCGGGCGCAAACATAAAACCCAGCCCCACTTCATCGATACACCGGGCAATTTGCTGGGGATCCAAATCCAGGGGCATACCGAAGGTCTCGAGTACATCGGAACTGCCACTTGCGCTCGATACCGAGCGATTCCCGTGTTTGGCAACGCGACCACCCGCTGCCGCAACCACAAACGTCGCAGCAGTCGATACATTGAATAGGTTGGCGCCATCGCCGCCGGTACCGACCAAGTCGACAAGATGGGTTTGATCCACATGAACCCGTGTCGCCAGACGTCGCATCACCTCAGCGGCACCTGTAATTTCATCGATTGTTTCACCCCGGATACGCAACGCGATAAGCAGTGCACCAATCTGAGCAGGGGTGGCGGCACCACCCATGACCTCAGTCATGACATCGCGCATGTCGCTGCGAGAGAGAGATTCTCCATCAACCAGCTGTTGCAGCGCCTGTTGAATCTGCATGGCCAAATCCCCCTTGGCTGTTTGTTTTGGCTACCCCGTCCTGGGTAACTTGAAAGCGTTGTACCACAACTGCCAACCCTAGATGGCAGCGGTATGGGTGTTATCGATCGAGAAAATTCTTCAACAGGGCATGACCATGCTCGGACAAAATAGACTCGGGGTGAAACTGTACCCCCTCGACGTCGAATTCCCGGTGACGCAGCCCCATAATGGCTTCCCTATGACCGTTATCGGTTTCGGTCCAGGCGGTAATTTCCAAGCAATCGGGCAAGGTGTCTGGCGCTACCACCAAACTGTGATAACG
>CAJXNM010000012.1 GCA_913057135.1 uncultured Halieaceae bacterium | reverse complement strand
CAGATGCGGCCATCCGGGGGCATGAAGTATTCGTGGGTGACGGGGAGTGCGATCGCTGTCACCGGGGCGCTGAAACCTCAAACGCGGCGCTGACGAACGGCGGTGGTGGTCGTGCGTTTGCCAATATAGGTGTGCGTCCTATTGCCGAGAGCGAGGGTTTGCGCCGGGGCGAACACAAGTCGGTAGGTATTCGCAATGTCGAGATTAATAACCCCTACATGTGGAATGGTGGTCAGTTGACCCTGCGTCAGTTGGTGCGCTTCTACAATAGAGGCGGTGATTTCCGGGGTGGGCGCAATGAATTGGATGCGCTTGGCCTCACAGATCAGCAAGAGCGTGACTTGGTGGCGTTTATGCTGGCGCTTACTGATGATCGAGTACGCTGTGACGCCGGTATTTTCGATCACCCTTCGCTCGAGCTTGATTTTGGCGAACCACTGCCTGCGGTGGGCAGTGACGGCTTGGCCCAGTGCTGGCGGCCCGCATTGGATGATGGCTCAGTAGAGGATTTCCACTTCCAGCTGAGTTTCGCCGGTGCAGATGCTGACCAGGGGGCACAGGCTGCGCCACCGACACAAACCCCTGAAGCGCCAGTGGTAGAACCTGAAACTATCGAGCCAGAGGTGGTGGCACCCGTCGTCCCTGCCGATGAGACTGTCGAGCAGCAACAGCTCGTGCAAGCAGATGAACAAGACGATGCCGAGGCGACGCGCGCGGAGCGACGGGCGGAGCGAGAGGCAGCCCGCGCCGAGCGTCGGGCAGAGCGAGCAGCTGCGCGTGCTGAGCGACGTGCCGCTCGGGCCGAACGACGTGCTGCGAGGGCGGAGGAGAAGCGCAAGCGCCGTCGATCTGAGCGTGACGATGATGACGATTATGCTGAGGACGACGATGAAGACGAAGACGAAGACGAGGACGAAGACGACTAAAGCCTTTCTCATCAGTGAAGGGTGCGTCAGTGAGCCGTGAACCACGTCGGTGGTGAGCCACTCACGATCCACTTATCCTCAAGCCGCCTGTTATAGGCGGCTTTTTTATTTAATCGCGCTCCCTACTGTGCTTCGTAACGCGCTTTCTGCGTTGCTTGCTACCGTGCTCTCTATCATGCGTTCCGGTCTGATCTCTTCGGTGCCCGCTACCGTGCCTCGCGCCACCTCTCATGACGCCGCCGCTCATGACACCAGCTAAAACGGCGTATTGTGGAGCCCTCGGTGCCATGCCCAGTGACAAAGAGTGGGCTCGCCGCTACCGTAGATGGGGAGTCACAGGAAGGGTCTTTTTTTTGAAGCCACTCGCCATTGTTTGGCAAGACGATATTTTGGTTGCCATTAATAAGCCGGCCGGTTTGCTCGTCCATCGCTCGCCGATCGATCGTCACGAGACACAATTTGCCGTGCAGCAGCTGCGCGATCAGTTGGGGCGCTGGGTCTATCCGGTGCATCGTCTTGATAAACCCACCTCGGGGCTATTGTTGTTTGCCTTTGAACCTGACGTGGCGGCCGCGGTGGCACAACAGTTTGAGTGGCGAACGGTTAGCAAGCGTTACTGGGCTGTTGTCCGAGGCCATGCACCGATGGCCATCGATATTGATCATCCGCTTAAGGACGAGATTGATCACCGGGGACGGGTCTGTGATCAAGGCAAATACCGTGAAGCTCAGACCCATCTGCGGTGTTTGAGATCATGGGTAATACCCATAGCCGTCGATCGCTATCCAGAGGCTCGCTATTCTCTGGTGGAACTTCAGCCCCGCACGGGGCGTTACCGCCAGTTGAGGCGTCACCTTAAGCACATTGCTCACCCCATCATTGGCGATACCCGTTACGGCAAAGGGACTCACAACCGATTTTTTCGGCAACACTTTGCTTGCCGCCGGCTGTTGTTGGCGTCGGTTGGTTTGGCCTTTGATCACCCGCTAAGCGGCCTTAGGGTGTCACTGACGGCGCAGCCTGAACAAAGTTTTCAGTGGGTGCTAGACAGTCTTAACCAGATGGATGAGAGCAGGGGAGGAAGCCTAGAGACACCGCAGTGTCTCCAGACCTCATGACCCCAGACATGGTTATCTGAGGCCTGGGGACCGAGGTAGCTTAGGCTACCTGGTCAATTTGGACAGCGGCAATACGCTTACCTTCTTCGGCACGGGCTTGGAATTCAACCACTTGATCGAAGTTCATGTAGCGGTATATGTCCGCTGCCATGCTGTTGATTTTGCTGGCGAATTCCAAGTACTCGGCTGGAGTTGGCAGGCGGCCGAGTAGGGCGCCCACGGCAGCTAGTTCCGCCGATGTCAGGTAAACGTTGGCGCCATCCCCGAGTCGGTTGGGGAAGTTGCGGGTCGATGTGGACAGCACGGTAGACTTCGCTGCCACTCGAGCTTGGTTACCCATACACAGGGAGCACCCGGGCATTTCAGTACGCGCACCCGCTTTACCGAAGATGCTGTAATAGCCTTCTTCCATGAGTTGGTGCTCGTCCATGCGGGTAGGGGGGCAGATCCACATTTTGGTGCTAACCGGTTGGCTATGGGATTCCAGCAATTTACCCGCCGCGCGGAAGTGGCCAATGTTGGTCATGCAGCTGCCGATAAAGACCTCATCAACATTATCGCCGGCGACATCAGAGAGTTTACGCGCGTCATCGGGATCGTTGGGCGCACAGACAATAGGCTCTTGAATATCCGCCAAGTCGATCTCAATAACGGCGGCGTATTCCGCATCGGCATCGGCTGTCATCAGCGATGGGTTAGCGAGCCACTCCTCCATTTTACGAGCACGACGCTCAAGGGTGCGCGGATCGCCATAACCTTCAGCGATCATAGAGCGCAGCAGCACAATATTAGAGCGTAAATATTCGGCAATGGTGTCCTCACCGAGTTTAATGGTACAGCCAGCGGCAGAGCGCTCGGCGGAGGCATCGGACAGTTCGAACGCTTGCTCCACCGTCAGGTTGTCGAGACCTTCAATCTCCAAGATGCGGCCTGAGAAGATATTTTTCTTGCCCTTTTTCTCGACGGTGAGCAGTCCTTCTTGGATGGCGTAGTAGGGAATAGCATGCACGAGATCGCGCAGGGTAATACCCGGTTGCATGCTGCCTTTGAAACGGACCAAAACTGACTCGGGCATGTCGAGTGGCATCACACCTGTAGCGGCCGCAAAGGCAACCAGGCCCGAGCCTGCTGGGAATGAAATACCCATGGGGAAGCGCGTGTGAGAATCGCCACCGGTACCGACCGTGTCGGGCAGAAGCATGCGGTTGAGCCAGCTGTGGATGATTCCGTCGCCCGCGCGCAGCGATACGCCGCCGCGGGTCATGATGAAGTCGGGTAGCGTGTGCTGGGTGTCGATATCGACCGGCTTAGGATAGGCCGCGGTATGACAGAACGATTGCATGGTCAGGTCTGCTGAGAAACCAAGGCAGGCCAAGTCCTTCAGCTCGTCACGGGTCATTGGCCCGGTGGTATCTTGGGAGCCGACCGTGGTCATGCGCGGCTCGCAGTACGTGCCGGGTCGAACGCCGTCCACGCCACAGGCACGCCCCACCATTTTTTGCGCCAGCGTATAGCCTTTGCCGGTATCGGCGGGCTGATCGGGCTTGCGGAATAACGCACTTTCACCAAGGCCCAGGGATTCTCGCGCTTTACTAGTGAGTCCGCGGCCAATGATGAGGTTAATACGGCCACCCGCTTGGACCTCATCGAGTAGCACCTGCGATTTCAGTGCAAACTCAGAGATAACGTTGCCCGCTTCGTCCAGAATTTTGCCGTCGTAGGGGCGAATCTCGATCACATCGCCCATGTTCAAATCGTCAACCGGGGCCTCAAACACGAGCGCACCGGCGTCTTCCATGGTGTTGTAGAAAATCGGCGCGACTTTACCGCCGATGCAAACACCGCCGCCGCGCTTGTTGGGAACGCCAGGCAGTTCATCACCGAAGAACCAAAGCACCGAGTTGGTGGCCGATTTACGGGAAGAACCGGTGCCGACCACATCGCCCACAAAGGCAACGGGCAAGCCCTTGCCTTTAATCTCGTCGATTTGCGCCATGGGGCCGACGCTACCGGGTTGATCAGGGTTCAGGCCATCACGCTCCATTTTGTACATCGCCAGGGCGTGCAAGGGGATATCAGGCCTTGACCATGCATCGGGAGCGGGGGAAAGATCATCGGTATTGGTTTCGCCCGTGACCTTAAAGACCACCATTTTGATGGATTCGGCCACCTTGTTGCGCTGGGTGAACCACTCGCCCTCGGCCCAGCTGTTCATCACGGCCTGAGCATTGGCACAGCCATTTTTGGCGCGCTCTTCCACGTCGTGGAAGGCATCGAACATTAGCAGCGTATGCTTCAATTCCTCGGCCGCAAGCGCACCCAGGCGGTCGTCATCGAGGAGATTCACCAGGGTTTCAATGTTGTAGCCGCCGTGCATATTGCCCAGCAATTTAACCGCGTGCTCGGGGTCAATCAGGGGGCACTGGCTTTCGCCTTTAGCGACAGCCGATAAAAAAGCCGCTTTGACGTAGGCTGCCTCGTCAACACCTGGCGGTACACGGTGGGTAATCAGATCAAGCAAGGTGGACTCTTCACCCGACGGTGGCGCCTTCAAAAGCTCGACTAGCCCGGCCACTTGCTCGGCATTAAGCGGCTTTGGAGGGATGTTTTGTTCGGCGCGTTCAGCGACGTGGGCGCGGTAGGCTTCAAGCACAGTGCTACTCCTTGGATGATGGCATGACTGTTGGATCGTCGTCGCGGCGCGGGTGTCCTGTGCACTCTGCCATTGCTGATTGGCGCTATGGCTGTAGGCAGGTGGTTACCTTTGAGCGTTGACGGCGCTTTACGGTGTCGTAGTATAGCTCGCGTCCGGCTTCTACCGCACCCATTGTGCGGTGATGCCGTGCATTCAATGGACCCATACTCTACACTTGGCCTATGACTGAAGCGCTACGCAACAACGCCGTTACAGGCTCTGCATTTGGGTCCCTGTCGGGGGCTCTTTCACCTGTGGAGCGGGTTCGCACCCCCTGCATCGGCGTCTGTTCTACCGGTATAGGCGATAGCGTGTGTCGCGGCTGTAAGCGTTTTAGCCACGAGATCATCGACTGGAATGCCTACAATGAGGCGGAAAAACGTATCGTCGATAGTCGTCTGGCCGATTTTCTTAGCACCTGTATGCAGCAAAAGTTTGTTGTTGAAGACCCAGATCTTTTGCGCTGGCAGCTTGACGTTCAGCAAGTGCGCTTCAATCCCAAACACGATCCATATTGCTGGTTGTTTTCGTTGTTAAAAGCCGGCGCTACTCAAATTAAAGATCCCGCCAAATATGGCTTTCGTATTCAGGGTGCTCGCCAGTCCGATACCCTGGTCGAGTTGCGAGAGCAGGTCGATAAGGCGTGGTGGGAGTTGTCGGTAGCTCATTACGAACGCTATTTGGCTACCCCAGATCTGTTTAACGACCGCCAATCGTGACCGTTATCGATCTATCACCGGTGCGCGCGTTCTTGCCCTGCGCCACCCCCGATGCTTGGGTCAGTGCCGCTCTGGCAAACCCCGAGTTGCTGCTGATCGACCATGCTAATTGTGAAAAGAAAGCGGCCTCTACCGCACTCAATCTGATGTATCGCTACACCGAGCACAGCAGCTTGCTGCATAAAATGTCGCGCCTTGCGCGGGAAGAGCTGCGTCATTTCGAGCAGGTATTCGCCATTATGCAGCGTCGGGGAATTGCCTACAGCGCTGTATCCGCGTCGCGCTATGCCAGCGCCCTGCGCGCAGAGGTGCGCAGTAATGAGCCAGAGCGGCTCATCGATACCTTATTGGTCGGTGCGCTTATCGAGGCCCGTTCTTGCGAACGGTTCGCCGCATTAATCCCCCATCTCGACGAGGAATTAGCGGGTTTTTATACATCGTTGTTGAAAAGTGAAGCGCGCCACTTCCAAGACTACTTGGCTATTGCAGCTAGTCTGACCGACGCTACCAGCATTGAGCATCGATTGATGCACTTAAAACAGGTAGAAGCGCGCTTGATCTGCGAGCCCGATACGGAGTTCCGCTTCCACTCTGGGGTCCCGGCCGCCGCTTGAGCTTTCCCTAGGCAAGGCTCAGTGTTTGCAGGCGAAACGCCTCAGGTGTGGCAACACCAATGACCGCCCCGTGCTCGGGTGTCCAATCCCCCAATACCCAGCGTTGTCCCCCTTGATGCCTGTGCATTTGAGGGCGGTGGGTATGGCCATGGATAAGTTGGGTCACCCCCAAGCGCTGGAACGTTTCCTCCACCGCATTGTCGTTAACATCAACAATATTATCGGGATCGTTCTCGGCTTTCGCTTTGCTCGCTTGGCGCATGGCCTGCGCAAAAGCACGTCGTTCTTGAAGGGGTTTTGACAGCATATCCGAAAGCCATGCTGGGTCTCGGATTACTGCTCGGATGGCCTGATAGTCGTGGTCATCGGTGCACAAGGTGTCACCGTGGAGTAGGGCGGTGGGTGTTCCATAGAGGTCGATGACATGCTCATCATCGGCCAATAAGGTGGCCTTGGCGCGTTGGGCAAAAGCTTCACCCAAGGCAAAATCCCGGTTGCCGCGCATGAGATAGATGTCTGTGCCGCGCTCGGCCCGTGCGGCTAGGGTTTGACAGACCCGGCGTATTTGCGCCGAGTCATCGTCGTCACCTACCCAGTACTCGAAGAAATCACCCAAAATATAGAGGGCATCGAGTTCAGAGTAGTCTTCAAGCAGGGCGATTAACGCTGATTCGGTTGCAGTCGTGCTGTCACTTAAATGCAAGTCGCTAATGAAGAGCGTAATCGCCATAAGCCATTACGCGTCTAGCAGGGTGACTGACTCAATGACGATGGGTTCAACAGGTACGTCTTGATGACCCGCGCTGTTACCCGTGGCAACCACCCGAATGCGGTCCAGAACGTTGTCACCTTCGACCACGCGGCCGAATACCGTGTAGCCCCAGCCCTGCATATTCTTGCCCGAGTGATTCAGAAAATCGTTGTCTTTCACATTGATGAAAAACTGAGCGGTGGCTGAGTGGGGATCCATGGTGCGGGCCATGGCAATGGTGCCACGGGCATTTTCTAAGCCGTTATCCGCTTCGTTCTCGATGGGCTCTTTCGTGGGCTTCTGGCGCATATCGGTGTCAAAGCCACCCCCTTGTACCATGAAGTTGTCGATCACCCGGTGGAAAATGGTGCCGTCGTAGAAGCCATCGGCCACGTAGCTCAGAAAGTTGGCGACGGTTTTGGGTGCTTTTTCACCATCCAGCTCAATAATGAGATTGCCGAAAGTAGTGGTCATTTGGACGCGAGACAAAGACATGTAAAACACCTGTATCAGACAAATAATGGGAGCGCGGAGACTACAGCTTTTGGCGCTTAAGTGCCACGGGGTTTTGGCTACAAATGGCTGATTTGGCCGTTGTTGAGACAAGCCTGCGAAGCATCGCGATACCCTGATATATTACGCGCCTCGCAATTAGGGCGCCCTTATGTCAAGCAACGAACCCCGCAGTAACTTTCTCCGTACCCAGATTCAGTCCGATCTCGATCAGGGGGTCGTCACCGATGTAGTGACTCGGTTTCCCCCTGAGCCCAATGGGTATTTGCACATTGGGCATGCAAAGTCGATCACTGTGAATTTCGGGTTAGCCGAGCAATTTGGTGGCCGTTGCCATCTGCGTTTTGACGATACCAACCCCGAAAAAGAGAGCCAGGAGTTCATTGACTCGATCCAAGAGGACGTGCGCTGGCTGGGCTATACCTGGTCTGGCGAGGTTCGCTATGCCTCAAGCTACTTCGAGCAGCTATATCAGTGGGCGCTCTATCTCATCGATCAAGGTCTGGCCTACGTCTGTGATCTGAGTGCAGAGCAGGCCCGCGAGTACCGGGGCTCCCTCACAGAACCCGGTAAAGACAGCCCTTACCGCAATCGTACGATCGAGGAAAACCGCGCCTTGTTTGAGCAAATGCGCGCCGGCGCTTTTGCCGATGGCTCGAAAGTATTACGCGCCAAAATTGATATGGCGTCCCCCAACATTAACCTGCGCGACCCGATTTTGTACCGCATTCGAAAGGCCGAGCACCATCAGACGGGTAACGCCTGGCCCATATACCCAACTTACGATTACGCCCACGGTCAGGAGGATGCCATCGAGGGCATCAGCCACTCCATCTGCACCCTGGAGTTTGAGGATCATCGGCCCCTGTACGATTGGTTCATTGCAAACTTGCCGGTGCCCTCAAAGCCCCGGCAGTTTGAATTTGCACGGCTTAACACCAGTTACACGGTCACTAGCAAACGAAAATTGAAAGCCCTGGTGGACGAGGGAGCGGTGGCTGGCTGGGATGATCCCCGTATGCCGACCATTGCCGGTTTGCGCAGGCGCGGCTACCCGGCAGCGGCTATTAGGCATTTTTGCGAAGAGGTGGGCACATCGCGCTCGGACAGCGTTGTCGATGTGGCGATGTTAGAAAGTGCCGTGCGCAACCATTTGAACCAACATGCGGCACGGGCCATGTGTGTACTCGATCCACTGCGCTTGGTAATCACCAATGTCGACGCATCGGAGCAGTTGACCCTGGCTAATCATCCTAGTGATGACAGCCTAGGCAGCCGCAGCGTCGAGTTTGGTGCCGAGCTGTGGATTGATCGGGACGATTTTCGGGAGGAGGCCAACAAAAAGTACAAGCGTTTAGTGATCGGTAAACGGGTGCGCTTGCGCGGTGCCTATGTCATCGAGGCCGATGCTTGTGACAAAGGCCCCGATGGGCGCATCGACGTTGTTTATGCACGCCTCATCGAGGGGACCTTGGGCGAGGATCCTGCCGATGGTGTCAAACCCAAAGGCGTTATCCATTGGGTTTCCTGTGCAACGGGAAAAACCGCTACTGTTCGCTTGTACGATCGATTGTTTACCGAGGCTAATCCGGGTAAAGCCGAGGATGTCATGGCAGTGGTCAATCCCATGTCCTTGCGTCAGCTCGACACTGCGGTCATTGAGGCGGCAGCCGCCGAAGCGGCGCCCGAAACGGTATTTCAGTTTGAGCGCGAGGGTTATTTTGTGGCCGATCGTTTCGATCATCGCCCCGATGCCCCCGTATTCAACCTGACCATAGGACTGCGGGATACCTGGAGCGCGCAAGATGGCTGAGCTCACCTTACACAACACACTAAGTGGACAGAAAGAGCCTTTTAAGCCCGCAGACCCAAACTGCGTCACCATGTATGTGTGCGGCCCAACGGTCTACAACTTAGCGCATATCGGTAACGCACGACCGGTTGTCGTCTTCGATACCCTGTACCGGGTGCTGCGCGCCCTGTACCCCCAGGTTATCTACGCGCGCAACATTACGGATATCGACGATAAGATCATTGCCGCCGCCACGGCGCGCGGTGTTGGCATCGATGCGGTAAGTGACGAGTTCACCCTCAAATACCGCGAAGACATGGCCCAGCTCAATACCTTAACCCCCACGCTGGAACCCCATGCTACCGACAACATCACGCCCATGATTGATTTGGTTGAGCGGCTCATCGCCAACGGTAACGCCTATGTCGCCGACGGGCACGCCCTGTTTGCGGTTGAATCCATGGCCGGTTATGGCGCACTCAGTGGCCGCAAACTTGAGGACATGCTGGCGGGGGCGAGGGTAGATGTTGCCGATTACAAACGCCATCCGGGGGATTTTGTGTTGTGGAAACCGTCTTCATCGGATGAGCCGGGCTGGGACAGTCCCTGGGGACGCGGTCGTCCGGGTTGGCACCTAGAGTGCTCTGCGATGATTCGTGCGCACCTCGGAGACAGCATTGATATTCACGGCGGTGGTCGCGATCTCATTTTTCCCCACCATGAAAATGAGCGCGCACAAAGTTGCTGTGCCTATGGGGGCGATTTTGTCCGCTACTGGATGCATAACGCCTATATCGACATGGACGGCGAGAAAATGTCGAAGTCCTTGGGGAATGTGCGAACGGTACGCGAATTACTGGTTCATTACCCCGGAGAAGTGCTTCGTTTTGCCTTGCTCTCGGCCCACTACCGGTCGCCCTTGAATTTCTCGGCAGAACTGCTTGAAAGTGCACGCGGGGCACTCGACAGCTTTTACGCTGCCTTGCGTCCCCATACAGAGGTGACGGCAAGCCTTGTGGAACCGAGCACTACCCAAGCCTTTAAGGCTCTGCTCGATGATCTCAATACCCCCGAGGCCATTGCGGCGCTGCATGCGGCAGCTAAAGCCCTGAACAAAGCCGATCCCGATGAGGTTGCTGACGCTAAGGGGCAGTTGCTAGCAAGCGGTGCTGTGCTGGGTTTGTTGAACACCGATCCCGACGCCTGGTTCACGGCGGGTGGGGCCGGGGATTTAACCGCTTCGGTAATCGAGAGCCTTATCGCTGAACGCGCAGCCGCAAAACAGAGTAGGGATTTCGCTCGGGCTGACGCGATTCGCGATGAGCTCACGGCAGCTGGTGTGTTGCTGGAGGACGGCCCCGCTGGGACCAGCTGGAAGCGGGCCTAGCCCAAGGCTTTCTCACCGGACAGCACGGTTTGCTGTATGAGCGTATTGATGGTCATGGGTCCCACGCCACCCGGTACTGGGGTAATGGCTCGGGCTCGCTCGGCGAGCGGCCCTAATTCAATATCACCAACCCCCCCTGGGTGATAGCCCGCATCGACCACCACTGCGCCGTCTTTGATCCAGTCAGCACGAATAAACTCGGGTCGACCAACGGCGCCAACCACGATATCGGCCTGCTCAATATGGCGGCGTAGATCCTGGGTTCTGGAGTGGCAGATGGTCACCGTGGCATTGGCCTGCAGCATCATCATAGCCATAGGCTTGCCCAGTATGGGGCTTCGGCCGACGACCACCGCATGCATACCCGACAGTTCAATATCGTAGTGCTGTAGCAGTCGCATGATGCCCTGAGGCGTAGCGCAACCATAGGCAGGTTCGCCCATAGACATACGACCAAACCCCAGGCAGGTGACGCCATCGACGTCCTTTTCAAGGGCAATCATGTCAAAGCAGGCGCGCTCATCAATTTGGGAGGGCACTGGGTGCTGCAACAGAATGCCGTGCACATCGGGGTTCCCATTGAGCTGCTCAATCTCGCGCAGTAAGTCATTGGTGCGCAATGTGCCAGGTAGTTCAATGGCGAGCGATTCCATGCCAATGCGGCGGCAGGCGTTGCCTTTCATTTTGACGTAGGTGGCAGATGCTGGATCGTCGCCTACCAGCAGTGTGGCCAGCACCGGTGTGCGACCGCCTGAGCGCTCCTTAAGAGCAGCGACACGCTGGCTGAGTTCGGTTTCGGTGAGTTGTGCAACGTGTTTGCCGTCGAGAATTAGCGCGCTCATGGTGTTGAAACATCCTTTTTATTACTGGGCGTAGTGTTCCAGATACCGGCAGCTGTGGAAAGACTATTACGCGCAATTGACCCCTGTGCCATGAATCAGTAGACTTCGCGCCTCCCAGCCAAGGGCTCGTGTGCACCCAGTGCGCCATCACGCCTGTTTCTGGTCTTCGGGAGTTCGTCGGGGTGTAGCGCAGTCTGGTAGCGCGCCTGCTTTGGGAGCAGGATGTCGGGGGTTCGAATCCCTCCTCCCCGACCATTCAATGGTGGCTGTAGCTCAGTTGGTAGAGCACAGGATTGTGACTCCTGTTGTCGCGGGTTCGATCCCCGTCAGCCACCCCATCTCCCCTCTGTTGTCTGCAACGTGTTCCTATTGCATCAAATTGTTCCTATTGCGTAGAGATGCGCTACTCAAACGCGTAGGCTAGCGGCTCATTCAAACCAACAGCGAGTTATTTTATGACCATAGCCTCCGATAAAGTCGTCAGCATCGACTATGTACTACGCAACGACGATGGCGATATCCTCGATCAGTCGGCCCCAGAGTCGCCACTGTCGTATCTCCACGGACATAACAATTTAATTTCGGGCTTGGAAGCAGCTCTGCTGGGTAAGGCAGCCGGCGACCGGGTTGAAGCCAGTATTGCACCTGCCGATGCTTACGGTGAGTACGACGCCAATTTGGTGGAGCAGGTACCACGTCAGATGTTTCAAGGCATCGATACCATCGAGCCCGGCATGCAGTTTCAGGCGCAGACGCCCCAGGGTGTGCAGGTGGTAACGGTTCGCGAAGCCACCGCCGACACCGTAACCGTCGATGGCAACCACGCCCTGGCGGGCCAGACGCTGCATTTTGATGTCACCGTTAAGGATGTGCGAGATGCCTCGGCCGAGGAACTCAGTCACGGCCATGCCCATGGTCCCGGTGGTCACCACCACTAATAAGGCTTCGTCAGTGCTGCCGGGTTAGTGCCGCCGGTTCGGTACTGCTAAGGCGCTGTCATTGGCCCTCAAGGTTCACTATCTGCAGTTTGTGGTAGTGGGCCGCTCCCATCAGGTGTTTCACTAAGCTGTCTTCCCCATCCCACAGGGCTACGATCGCGTGGGAAAACGCAGCCATACGCTCGTTGCACGCAAAGTCGGCGGCAATCATGGGCCGTATGGCCGGTTGCGTAAATCGGTAGTAGGGCAGTGCTAGCCGATCGGCGAGCAGAGCCGCTTGTGGCTCGATACCCATATGGGTGCCCGACACCAGTGCTAGTTGCGTATCTACACGCAGCCGCTTTTGTTGCTCAATAATTCGCTGCTCGACATCGGTGATGCTGAGGTACGTGGGGTATTCGCTGGTGTAGCTGGCGCTTGAGGCAATAATCAATCGAAATTCGTTCGCTTTCGCCATTACTACTGCCAACTGGTTGGGTAGAAAAATGGTGAGACCCATCTATAAACGCCAAACACTAATGAGTTTGACGTTTGGTGAACAGGGCGTTAAAGCGCGATTTTCGGGCATTGCCCGAGCGAATGGGAAAATCCCCGCGCCACTTCCTGTTATTCTCCCAGCTATCGTTTCAGGCGCAGGGTATGAGCGGTGGTAAAGAACGAATGGGCCGAGGCTTATCTCAATAACCAGCAGGGCGTGGCGGTAGAGCAAATGCTGGGTGAGTGGATTGGCGGCATTATTTTTGATGAGTCAATGAATATTCTCAGTGCCACCGCGATGGCGGCGCGCATGCTCGACACCACAGTGAAAGATTTAATCGGTGCCAATTTGGTCGAGCTGTTAATTACTCGTCCAAACTGGCCCTGGGTGCCTTGGATACACGCCACACAGCAAGTGAGTTTGTTTGAGAATATTCTGAAGGATGCTGTTAAGAATGGCTCAACGGGGCGGGAAGTGAATATCTTAACTCGGAGCCAAATGCTGTACCGTGGAAACATTAATGTGTTGTGGCGCTCCGCCGATCGGACTTTCGCTCTGTGGATTAATGTCGTCGATCCGCTCACGACCTCCGATGGATCAATTGCACTCACCGCCTGGATCGACGGAGATAACCTTCGGGGCAGTTTGGGTAATCACATTACCCGCAGCGAGCTCGATCTGCTGTTGGATTACTGTAAAACCAAGACCATCAAAGAGCTGGCGGAGCAGTATCAGACCACCCCAAAGTCCATGGAGCATCGCCTGAGGGGGATAGCCGAGCGCTATGGTTGCGCCTCGATCAGTGAATTGGCCAAACACCAAATGCATCGTCGTCTAGTGACCATAGCCCAACCCCACAATACACTGCGGGTTGACACCGAATTAACCTTATTCGACTCAGTGCGCTATAGGATCTTCCCCGCGCATATCCTTCCCCGACTTGCCGCGATCGGCGATCGCTTGCGAAACGCGAAGGTTAGCGATATTGCCAAGCAGGTCGTCAATGCGATTTTCGGTGACTGAGACTGAGGAGTCAGTACCGATACAACGTGCTTTGGCAGTTACAAAACGGATGAGCACTGGCTTTAGAGCAACGCAAGCCTAGGGTTTTTCTCTCGAAAGTTTATGAGTTCACCTGCAAATTCATACAGCTCGATATCATGGGCGTTCGCAGCGGCTAACCACCGTTGGTTGCTGAGGTCTAATAACTCAGTCACCCCTTTGATACGCTCATCGATGGGTAGATTGTGATTGCTATCGGTGACGTTACTAGCAACGCCGGAGCTGAAATTGAAAGGTATATCGTACTGGGCAAGGATGCCTGGAAACTGTGAAACGTCAGCATCAAAGTGCTCGGTCCTAGCCAGCAAAGGTGTTGCTGCAAGATTGCGTTTAGCTTGAACCACATCACCTGTTGCATAAAACCCCAGCTCGGCATTGCCGCTGGCGATCATGTGAGCGGGACCCTCATAACGTCCACCATAAATTTCCACTTGGCTGTTGTTGATATTAACCATGCGGCGATTTTCGCGATGCTTATGTAGCCAGCCATTTAGATCATAATTTGCCGCCCACTCATCCGCAGCATTCCCATTACTATGTTTCTGAGCGAACTCATATACGGACTTGATACGCAGGTAGGGGTGGCGAATGAATGCTGCGGGTATAACTCTTACTTGGGCATCAGCCGGCGCTGGAAGTCGGATCTGATGAGACGAAAATGCGACATGATGAGGGTGGTTGTGAATGACTTTCTGGAGTTCTCGCTGGCCGATGGTCATGAACGGGAACGGGCCATCAAATGACAGGTGGCTGTTACCATAGTTGTCGCTCAAAATAGTATCGAACGACGTACCGCTGTTTTTGTAGGTGTGGTAATGGGCAATGACTGACCGCATTCAAGGATAGCCTCAGAAATACAACGGAGGATTCTCTACGTTAAAACTTATAGAGCATTTGGCCCGCCCGGCAGGACTCGAACCTGCAACCGCCAGCTTAGAAGGCTGATGCACTATCCAATTGTGCTACGAGCGGAGCGGGCGCAGTATGCCACTGTCGGCACAGTCACCCAAGTCTTATCCCGTTGAGTAAGGCCCGAATGCTGGAGGTCAGCAGCTGTCTGGCGCCGGCGGCGGGGTCAAAGTGGTCGAGCATTCGATTGGCTTCTAGTGTGGCAATACCGTGGCTAGTGGCCCATAACTGGGTCGCTAAATCAACGACTTCCATTGATGTGTGGGGGCATTCGGCTAGGTACTGGGCAACCGCCGTCTCGAGCACCGCGAAACCCGAAGGTTTCAAGGCGACGTTCTGCTTGCGCTCGGCCATATCGCCCCGATCCTCCCACATAAGGCTAAAAAAACTGTGTTTTTCTCGCGCGTAATCCAGGTAGGTGTGGCCCAGGGCAATAATCCGGTCGATGCTGTCGCTGTGACGGTGGGCGTGTTGAGTGGCCAGTGAGCGCGCGTTTAAACCCATGAAGGCCAAGTCACGTACCGCGCGCAACAAATCCTCTTTGTCCTTGAAATGACGATAGGGCGCCGCGCTGCTGACACCCGCATATCGCGCGGCATCGGTAATGCTGAACTCCAGGGAGCCCTGCTGCTCAATGAGCGCAGCGGCCGCAAGAATTAGCGCATCTCGCAAGTTACCGTGATGGTAGCTCTTGGCCGCGGCCGTCACAGGGCGGCCTCTGGTAGGGCCCGGGGCTGATGGGAACGGGCCGATCGGCGCAGGGTGACCAAATAGAGCGGCGGCACCAAATAAAACGAAATGATGGTCGAGAGCAGCACACCCCCCGCAATGGCCATGGCGAAGGGTGGCCAAAACTGGCTGCCCTCGAGAATAAGCGGAAGAAAGCCACCGAAGGTAGTGACCGTGGTGGACACAATGTGCCGGCTAGAGTCGATGACAACGTCCCGTATAGCGGGGCGCTCACCCCGCGCCGCGCCGGTGTCTTGCTGCAGGGCGGTGAGAATAATAATAGCTGCGTTAATCGACACACCGATGGAGCCAATAACCCCGATCAGTGCCTGAATACCCACCGGGTAGCGGAACACCGCAAGGGCCAAAAAGCTCAGACCAAAGGAGCACACACAGACTAGTAGGGACAGTGCCGTTAATCGCCATGCATTAAAGGTGAGCAAGATGGTGGCAACGAGCCCCGACAAAATTAAACCCAAAGGTGCCATGAGATCGTTGACCACCTGCGCACGCTCGCCAGAATCTCCGCCAAAGGAATAGCTGTAGCCGTGGGGCATGGCAATGGGGTTGCTCTCGAGTCGGCGTTGCAGCTGTTGCAAAGCCTCCTCCGGTAGGATGCCGCGGGTGAGAAAGCCCTGTACCCGATTAACCCGTTGGCCTTCCTCTCGGGTAATGGGACTGTCGTCGGGTATAACCCGCGGTCGGCCAAGGCTGCTTAGGGGGACCGCGGTGGTACTGCCGTTAGCGCCAGCAATGGGAATTTGAAGATTGCGGAGATCATCGGGGTAGGCCCACTGTCCGGGGTCGAGCTGGGCGCGAACGGGCAGGCGTTCTGTGTCTTCCAGTAGCTCCCCTCCGGTTCTACCCCGAAGCGCGGCATCTATCGCATGGGCAACTGCCACCCGCTCAAGCCCAACACGGCGCAGTTTTTCCTCATCGAGCTCGAATATCAGCTTTGGCGAGCCTGCGGTCATACTGACCTGGGTGTGGGTAACGCTGTCGAGGTTCTCCAGCTGCTGACGAAATTGCTCCCCGAGCCGTTTCAGGGTGGCTACCTGCGGCCCGGTAATGGTGACCTCTAGTGGCGCTGCCACCGGTGGCCCTTGATCGATGCCCCGCACGATGATTTGCGCCGAGGGAAAATCCTTATCCAGTGTCTGCTGTAAGCGGCGAATCAAGTCGTCGGTTTGGTTTTCATCGGTGGTCAGTACCAATGCCTCGGCCCAGCCCGGTATGCCCTGCTTATTTGAGCGCATGTTGTAGTAAAAGGCCGGCGCGCTCTCGCCAATGCTCCAGTCAACCCGGCGTATCAAAGGTTCTTTGCGCAGTTGCTGGTCTATGTCTTGGGCCAGACTCAGGGTGTCGTCAATGGCGGCATTCGCGGGCAGGGTGACTTGCAAGTAAAACTGATCCCGGTCAGTGCCGGGGAAAAATTGATTGGTGAGTGACCCCGCGGCAGCAAAACCGGTAATGGGTAAGGCCAGCGCTAGCGCAATGGATCCCGTTGGATTCCTTAAGGACCAGTCGAGACTTCGCTGGAACAGGGCGCTGACCCTTGGCATGGATGCACCGGTTTGCCACCAGCGCGGGCTGGCGCCGATGCCGCTTGGCAGCAATCGGGCCGCAAGTACTGGTGTGACGGTGAGTGCCAACAGCATCGACGACAGCAGCATGACAATGACCGATATGGCAATCGAGCCTAGGAAATCCCCTGCGGGTCCCTCGAGGATGGCCATGGGTAAAAAGGCCAGTACCGTCGTCACGGTCGAGGCAATCAGTGGCACCCGAAGGCGCGACACCGCCCCGGTCATGGCGTCGAGGGGCTTAAGGCCCTCGAGTAGTCGCTTGCGCACTTCATCGGCCATCACAATGGAGCCGTCTACCAGTAAGCCCAGAGCCACCACCAAGCCTGTGAGGGACATCTGATGAATGGGCACACTGAGATAAAGCAGCGCCACCATTGAAAGCAAAGTGCACAGGGGTAGGATAACGGCCACGACCAGCGCCGCTCGCCAACCCAAGGTCACCAACAGTACGATGAGTACCAATCCAATACCCACAAAGAGATTCTGCGCCACACTGGCTAGACGATCTTCGGTGTAGCCGCTTTGATCGTAGCTAATATCCAGCTGTAGGCTGGCCGGGAGTTGTTGTCGGTAGCTGTCGAGGAAGGCATCAAAGCGCTTGCTGTAGGCATCGACCTGATAACCCAAATTCATTTCAACAGCGATTAGCACAGAGCGCTTGCCGTTGGATAACGCATAGCGTTGTAGCGGGTGTTGCTCTGCTTTCTCGACCCGAGCGATGTCCTCAATACGCAATGCCCGGCCATTGGGTAGAGCGCGCACTTGAACATTGCGAATGGTCTCCAGAGACTGGAATTCTCCAGAGAGCTCTACGGTAATGGCGCTGCCTGAACCGCTCAATCTCCCTGCAGGGGTGCGTACATCGGCGTTGGCTAGGGCCCGGGTAACCTCGTCGACACTGATACCCAGTGTGGCCATGCGGGCGTGGTCCAAGGCTAGGCGCACCTCTTCATCGGGCAGTCCGAATAACATGACCCGCTTGGTCAGGGGCACTTGCCGGGCGGCGTCGGCGAACAGTTCCGCCTCCCTTGCGAGTATGGATGGCAAAGGTTGCTCACTATCCCGCCGACTGAGTGAAATAATTTTGACGAAGGCGGTAATGACATCGTCATCGAGATCAGGTGCCTGTACCCCAGGCGGGAAGCTGGCTGCCTCGCGGCCAATAATGTCCCGTAACTCGGACCAAACCCGTGCGATATCGGTTTGTGAAAGACGATAATCCACCTCGATCGAGATCACCGATACACCGTTGGTCGATGTCGATCGAATTTCATCAACCTCCGGAACCTCGCGAATAGCATCCTCCAGCGGTTTTGTGACCAGGGCCTCAACCCGGGCAGGGCTTGCGCCTGGGAAAAACGTTTGGATCTTCGCGATGAAGGGTGTGATCGTTGGGTCTTCCTGCCGCCCCAGGGAGCTAAACGAGGTGTAGCCCACCGCGATGATGGCCAGAAGGGCGAGGGCGAAGTAGCGACTATGGGTGTAGAACAGCTGGGCAATCACAGTGCGGGTGCCCCTGTTTTGGTGGGCAAACGGGCAACGCCGGTCCCATCGTTAGCGGGGGCCACTTGCGATCCCGGTGATAAGCGGTGCACCCCGGTGGTAATGACCGGGCTGCCGTTCTTGAGGGTGCCTCTGACGAAAACCCGGTCGGCACCTGTGTAGAGCACCTCGACGGCTTCTCGCTGCGCGGTGTAGCCAGTCGCCGCATCGCCGCTCAAGGTCAACACATTCCATAAGCCCCTATCACCCTCGAGCAGTGCGCTGAGGGGGAGCCATCCGCCACGGGTGGCAACCCACTCGGCCTGTTGCAGTAGCACGGTTTCCCCCGGGCGTGTCGAGCTGCGTGCATCGATACTAAAGACCGCACCAACGGTCAGGGTGCTGGCATCTAGGTCTGCCCGTAACCCGGTCAGTGTGCCGTCAATCGTCCCCGAGCGGGTTTTTAGCGGATAGCTGGCTCCGATGCGCAGTTGGTCACTGTGATCCAGCGGCACCCCGACAATGGCCTCGAAGCTGTCGCTGGCGATCAGCCGCAATACCGGCGTACCCGGATTCACAACGCTGCCCCGTTCAGCGAGCCGCGCTGCCACGACGCCATTATAGGGTGCTGTCAGGCGACTTTTGGTGAGCTCTAATTCCGCGACATGCACGGCGGCTTGGCTCGCCTCGCGAGCTGCTTGTAGCGCCGCCTCATTCAGCCTGGCGTCATCAAGTGCCTGCGCTGAGGCCAGACCTTCGGCGGTAAGGTCAGCCGTCCGACGTCGCTGCAAGCCCGCAAGCTCGAGTTGTGCGTCTAGTCGCTTCACGTCGGCGCGAGCGGCGGCTAGCTGAGCCTGTCGACGGTCGGTGTTGAGGTAAGCCAGTTCGTCACCCTTCACGACCACTGCGCCTTCCCGTACCCGTACATCATCGATGGTGCCGCCCACCTCAAAGCCCAGGGCGCTCTCGTTGTCAGCCCTTACCAGCCCCACAAATTCCGCTGTGCGTTCATAGCCTTCAACGTAGCTAAACGCCATGACCTGAACGGGGAGGGGCGGTTGTTGCTGAGCCCCTTCGGTGGTGGCACCGGCGTAGATAAGTCGTGTAGCCACCACGGAGGAGCCGATGGCGATCAGGACGGCTATCAGTGACTGGCGGCGGATGAACTTAATAGGGGGCATGGGAGTGTCCTGGCTGTTGGCGGCAAAGGGCTGTGGCGACGGAGAGGAGTGGCCGCCTGTGCAGTGAACGGCGCAATGTTAACAGGATTAACATTGGCTGGGTGTTACCTTTTTTCGATATTTCTGCAGGACTGTGGCGTCCTTTTATTGGGGGGAAGTTGCGGTGGAGGCTCGATTCAGGGACACTACGCGGCCCCACCGCTGGTGGGCATCGTGGTGACTCGGGTGGTCCCCTCGCAGCGATAGGTAGCGAACCCCGCCAGGCCCGGAAGGGAGCAACGGTAGTTACTGATTCGGGTGCCGGGGTGCGGCTGCTCGAGTCGCCTCCCTATTCTTCGCTCGGAGGCCGAATCGGGTAGGCACGGACATGACTTATCAGGTTCTTGCGCGCAAATGGCGCCCCGGCAGCTTCCGAGAGATGGTCGGGCAGCAGCACGTGCTGCGCGCGCTCATCAACGCTCTCGATCATGACAGACTGCATCACGCGTATCTGTTCACCGGCACTCGCGGGGTCGGTAAGACCACCGTTGCACGCATTTTAGCCCGCTGTCTTAATTGTGAGACGGGCGTGAGTTCGGAGCCTTGTGGTCAATGCGATACCTGCCGGGAAATTGCCGAAAACCGCTCGGTTGATCTCATCGAAGTCGATGCCGCATCGCGCACCAAAGTTGAAGATACCCGAGAGCTGCTGGATAACGTGCAATATGCACCGACCCGCTCTCGCTACAAAATCTACCTCATCGATGAGGTGCACATGCTATCGGGGCATAGTTTCAATGCCTTGTTGAAGACCCTGGAAGAGCCGCCACCCCACGCCAAATTTTTGCTGGCAACCACCGATCCCCAGAAGCTGCCCGCAACGGTGCTATCTCGCTGTTTGCAGTTCAACCTAAAAAATATGGTGCCCGACCAAATTGTCGAGCACCTTGAACACATCCTGACCCAAGAGAGCATCGGCTTTGACCGTGAAGCCCTGGGACTGCTGGCGCGGGCTGCCGCGGGCTCTATGCGCGACGCGCTGAGCCTCACCGATCAGGCCATTGGCTACGGTTCGGGTAGTCTTCAGAGCAGTGATGTGCAGGCCATGCTGGGTACCGTCGATCGGGGTCGTGTGCTCGACTTGGTGGCGGCGGTACTCGATGACAACCCCGAGCAAATTCTGGCGGTGGTTGCTCGCATCGCCGAGCATGCCCCCGATTACACAGCCACCCTTGATGAAATGGTGTCAGTGTTGCACCAGATGACGATTGCGCAGATGGTGCCGGGTGCAATCGCTGACGATTGGCAGGATCAGGCCCGGGTCCTCGAGTTAGCACAGCGCAGTCACCTCGATGACATCCAGTTGTTTTATCAGTTTGCAGTGAATGGTCGGCGCGATCTCATGCAGGCCCATGATCCGCGTATAGCGCTAGAGATGACCCTGCTGCGGATGGTGGCTTTTCGCCCTGCGGCGATCATCGATACGGATAATGGTCAGAGCCATCAGCGGCCCAAAGATGCGTCACCCCAGGGAGAGCCGAGCCCAAAAAAGCCTGAGCCACCGGTGCTGCCGGTGGTGGCAGCGGACGAGGACCTTCCAAGTCCCCAGTCATGGCCCGCCTTGTTTGAAAATGTGGGCTTAGTGGGCATCACCCAGACAATCGCCCTACACTGTGAACTGGTGGCGGTTGAGGGGCGTCGGCTCCGCTTTGTACTCGACGAGAACAACGCAACCCTCTACCAGCCGCGTCAGGCGAAAGCCCTTGAGTTGGCCTTTAGTCAGTGGGCCGAGGCGCCAGTCGAGGTCGAGGTGACCGTGGGTAAGGTAGGGGATGCCACACCCTATCACTACCGTCAGGCGCAGATGGCTGCTCGCCAGTCAGCCGCCGAGCAGGCGCTGGCCGATGACCCGATATTGGCACAACTGCTGGCGGAATTTGATGGCCGGCTCATTGACGGCAGTATCCGTCCCCCCCAATGACCATAGAGGACTTATGAAACTGGGTAATTTGATGAAGCAGGCCCAACAGATGCAAGAGGGGCTTGCCAAGGCACAGGAAGAGGTAAAACACATTTCGGTAACCGGCGAGGCCGGTGCCGGCTTGGTTCAGATTCAGATGTCCGGTGTCATGGAAGTGCAGCGGGTCACCATAGACCCCGATGTCCTGAGCGAAGACAAAGAGGTGCTCGAGGATTTACTGGCTGCGGCTGTTAATGACGCGGTCCGTAAAGCCCAGTCGGCGGCACAGGAAAAAATGGCCGGACTCACCGCCGGCATGAGCCTTCCAGAAGGCTTTAAGATGCCATTCTAAATTATTGATAATGAAGAGTTTAAGTCCTTCTATACAGGGTCTCATCGAGGCCCTCCGTTGTCTGCCCGGTGTGGGCCCCAAGTCGGCACAGCGCATGACCTTGCACCTGCTCGAGCGGGATCGGCAAGGGGCATCGGCCCTCGCCGAGGCACTACAAGTGGCCCTCGATAAGGTGGGGCGATGCCGTACCTGCCGGAACTTTACCGAGCTCGATGAATGTGAGCTGTGTATCGACCCCAGACGCGATCCCGCCACCCTCTGCGTTGTCGAAACCCCCGGTGATGTCATGGCCCTTGAGCAAACCGCCTCGTTCCGCGGTCGTTATCACGTGCTCATGGGGCATTTGTCACCGATCGATGGTATCGGGCCCGAGGACATTGGCCTTGACCTCTTGGAAGCGCGTTTTGCGAAAGAGCCTCTGGCCGAGGTGATTTTGGCAACGAATCCCACCGTAGAGGGTGAAGCGACGGCTTATTACATCTCTCAGCGTGCCCACAGTGCGGGTCTCAAGGTCACGCGGATTGCCCACGGGGTACCCTTGGGTGGTGAGCTTGAATATATCGATACCTCTACCTTGGCCCATGCCTTGTCAGGTCGAACGGCAGTGGATCGGCAATGAGTTGGCAATGGGTCACCAGTGATGTGGCGCTACGGGAGGCGATAGAGCAGGCCCGCGGCTACGAGGCGGTGGCGGTCGATACCGAGTTTCGCCGGCGCGATACCTTCTTCCCCCAGGTGGCACTGGTTCAGGTGGCAACCCCCGATCATTGCTGGCTTATAGATCCCCTTACCTTGAGTGACACAGGTCCTCTAAAGGCCCTGCTGCTCGATCCCTCGGTCGTCAAAGTATTGCACAGCGCAAGCGAAGACCTCGAGGTATTCGAGCATTGGCTGGGGGTGTTGCCGTCGCCCCTGTTTGATACCCAGCGGGCCGCCGCTCTGTTGAATCGCGGGTTTGGTCTTAGCTACCGAGCGCTGGTGCAGCAGCTTTTGGGTACCGAGCTTGCCAAAGATGAAACCCAGTCCGATTGGCTGGCTCGGCCCTTGTCAGCTGCCCAATGCGAGTATGCGGCCCTTGACGTCACCCTGCTGATTGCGTGCTGGCCGACCCTGGCGGGCGAATGTCATGCTCGCGGGCGTTTTGCATGGGTACTGGAAGAGGGTAGCCATATGAGTACCGGCGGCCGCGGCCCATTGGCAAAGTTTAAAAATGCCTGGAAACTGCAGCCCAAACAGCAGGCGGTTTTGCGCGCCCTGGTTGAATGGCGCGAAGCGGAGGCACGCTCGCGAGATAAGCCTAGAAGCTGGATTTTGTCTGATCGAACCCTCAGCGATGTAGCGCAGAAATGTCCTTCATCCTTGCCCCAACTGGCGGCCATTGACGGCCTGCACCAGGGACTGCTGCGGCGCCAAGGAAAAGCATTGCTATCGCTTATCGCCGATGCCACCGCCAGTAGCGCTCCGGTCGAGGCGCTAGCGAAGCCTGCCAGTGCCGCGGTGAAGCGACTGGCAAAAACCCTCGCCGGGGAGCTGACAACGATTGCTGAAGACCTTGGGGCCAATCCCGAGATTTTGCTACCCAGCAGAGAGTTGGAGCTGTTGGCGCAGCAAGCCATGGGCCAGCCTACCCCCGAGCCCAGCCATTGGCAGGGCTGGCGGAAAGACACTGTCATTGCGCCACTACAGCGTCGGGCGCTACAACAGCTGAAACAGGGAGCCGCCACGTGAGATTGGTTGAAGTCTTTAAAACATCGCGCAAACCCGGTGCGTATCTTTATTTGGAGCGGGGCAAAGGCTTCGATGGCCTACCCGAGGGCCTACGTGAGCTGTTTGAGGGGGCTGAATTGGCACTCTCGTTGACTTTAACCCCGGAGCGCTCTCTGGCACGTTACAGTGGGGCGCAGGTATTGGGTGCATTGGATACCCAAGGTTATTTCCTACAACTTCCGCCGGTTGACGAGGTCGCCGACGTGGCGGGACCCGATTACGCAGATTTGGCGGCTCGGGGCTTGTCAGCCCAGGAAGCCGGCCGAGGCGACGAGTCATGCTGACCACGGAGTCTTACTGGATAGGCTTATCCTGTTACGCGCTGGCCGCCCTAATTGGCAGTGTGCTCATCCACCGATATTGGTTGGCTGGGGTGCGATCACCCTGGCGCGGCCTAATAACCGCATGGCTCGCCGCTTTACTGCTGACGCCGGCATTGCCAAGCCCAGAGGCTAGTACCCTAGCCCCAGCGCTGGTAACTTTCCTGTTCAATATGGCGTTTGCGGGTGGCTGGGAGGCTGCTAAAGGCCCCGGGTTTGCCTTGATAGCGGCGTGGGTTGTGGCAACGCTCGTGGTCTTTTTTATGCCTCGACGCCGCGCCCGTACTGCCCCGGCAGCGACGCCGCGCAATACCTAGTCAGCCACCTTGCCAGCGATTTGTTGAGCAATGGTCTTAACCCCCAAGTGCCACGTATGTGTCCCTATGTGTTAGCCCAAGTGAGATGTGATTCATGACTTTTACCGGAACCGAGCGTTACGTAGCCACCGACGATTTAAGTATGGCGGTTAACGCCGCCGTTGCTCTGCAGCGCCCCCTACTGATTAAAGGTGAGCCAGGCACCGGCAAAACCTTGTTGGCCGAAGAGGTAGCCGCTGGCTTGGGTAAGCCGCTGATCCAGTGGCACATCAAGTCCACGACCAAAGCTCAACAAGGCCTGTACGAGTACGACGCCGTATCGCGACTGAGAGACTCCCAGCTGGGCGATGAAAAGGTGCACGACATTGCCAACTACATCAAACGGGGCAAGCTGTGGGAGGCGTTTGCCGCCGATGAGCAGGTGGTATTGCTCATCGACGAAGTGGACAAGGCAGATATTGAGTTTCCCAACGACTTGTTGGTAGAGCTCGACCGCATGGAGTTTTATGTCTACGAAACTGGAGAGACCATCAAGGCCAAGCATCGCCCCATCATCATCATCACGTCGAACAATGAAAAAGAGCTGCCCGATGCCTTTTTGCGCCGCTGCTTCTTTCACTTCATTAACTTCCCCGACCGGGACACGATGCGCCGTATCGTCGATGTGCATCACCCGAATATCGCGGAGAGTTTGGTGGCCGAGGCCCTCGAGGTGTTCTTCGAGTTGCGCGCCATTCCGGGCCTGAAAAAGCGTCCGTCCACCTCAGAGCTGATCGATTGGCTGAAACTGCTGATGGCTGACAATATCCCCGATGAAATTTTGAAAAACCGCGACCCGTCCAAGGCGATTCCCCCGTTGTACGGCGCCCTGCTGAAGAACGAGCAAGACGTGCAGTTGCTCGAGCGCTTGGCCTTTATGCATCGCCGCGAGCGTCGCTAGGGTCCCGTTATGCTGGTCAATTTTTTCCAGGGCTTGCGCGACGCCGGTGTGCCGGTCACTACTCGGGAGCTCCTTGATCTCCTAAAGGGCCTAGAGCAGCACCTGGCGTTTGCCAACATGGATGAGTTCTATCATCTAAGCCGTGCGGTGATGGTTAAAGATGAAAAGTATTACGACCGGTTTGACCGTGCTTTTGGCCTGCATTTTCGCGATCTCGAAAGTCTCGATGATGTTATCGAGGCGCTGATTCCCGACGACTGGTTGCGCAGTGAGTTCACCAAGCATTTAAGCGAGGAAGAAAAGGCCAAAATTGAATCCCTCGGCGGTTTAGAAAAGCTGATTGAGGAATTCAAGAAGCGCCTTGAAGAGCAGCAAAAGCGGCATCAGGGTGGCAATAAATGGGTCGGCACTGGTGGCACTTCACCCTTTGGTAACGACGGTTATCACCCGGAGGGTATTCGGGTTGGTGGGGAGAGTAAGAATAAGCGTGCTGTAAAAGTGTGGGATAAGCGCGAGTTTAAGAACTACGACGATGACGTCGAGTTGGGCACCCGAAATATCAAGGTGGCGCTGCGTCGTCTGCGCAAGTTTGCTCGCACCGGTGCAGCGGATGAGCTCGATCTTGATGACACCATTGGCTCCACGGCCCGAAACGCCGGCTTGCTCGACATTAAAATGGTGCCCGAGCGTCATAATGCAGTGAAGGTGCTGCTGTTCCTCGATGTGGGTGGCTCAATGGACCCCCATGTACGCGTATGTGAAGAGTTGTTTTCGGCCGCGCGCACCGAGTTCAAACACCTCGAGTATTTTTATTTCCACAATTTTTTGTACGAGAGCGTCTGGAAGAACAACATTCGCCGTCACAACGAGCGCACAGCTACCCTCGATGTGCTGCACAAGTACAGCGCCGATTACAAGGTGGTGATTGTCGGTGATGCGGCGATGTCCCCCTATGAAATTGTTCAGCCGGGGGGCTCCGTTGAGCACTGGAACGATGAAGCGGGTGAGATCTGGCTGCGTCGTCTTCGGGAAACCTATGAGAAGTGTATTTGGATTAACCCCTTACCCAAAGACGAGTGGCAGTACACCCAGTCGGTAGGCATCACTCAGCAGTTGATGGCGGGCCATATGTACCCGTTGACCCTCGATGGCCTTGAAGCGGGCATGAGTTTTCTGTCGAAGTAGTGGCTCTGGCTGACCGACGCCGGGAGACAAGCAGCTAGGTGAGCGTTGGATGGGGGTAGGGGTTGCGCGACTCAGCCTGCCTTTGGGGCCATGCGACCGGCGTAGGCGATAAGTGACGCTGCCACGGCCACATTGAGGGATTCAACACCCCCAGCCATGGGTATCGCCATTCGGTAGTCCGCCAAGCCTGAGACCGCTGATGATACGCCGTCGGTTTCCCCACCCAATACGAACACCGTAGCGGCGTGGGCAACATAATCGAACACCGACAAGGAAGCGCCACCCTCGAGACTGGCTATCGCAAAGCCTGCGGTTTGCAGGGTGGTTAGGGCGTTTGGGAGTTGCTCGCAGTGGATCAGCGGAGCTCGAAATACCGTGCCAACCGATGCCTTGATGACCAGCGGCCCCAGTGCGGCAACCCCCCGTTTGGGATAGAGGATGCCATCGATACCGCCAGCCACCGCCGAGCGTATGATCATGCCGACATTCTGTGGATTGGTGATACCGTCCAGCGCCAGGTAACGCTTGTTGGGTTGGGGTGCCGTTGACGCCAGGGTTTCGAGACTGCCGAATTGTGGACAGGCAATGTCTAATGCGACACCCTGATCTTGCTTGCCGTTTTTGGAAATGCGGGACAGGGATTCCCGGCTGTGTTCGCGAATCTCGATTTGGCGCCGCTCGGCCCAAGCAAGGATATCTGCCGCAACACCTGTGGGCTTATTCGTGCTGGCCCAGTGCAGCGATTGGCAGGGCAGCGCGGCTGTCTGCAGTGCTTCTAACACCGCCTTGCGACCATAAATAGTGAGGGTTTTGTCGCGCTGAAACGAGTGAGCACGCACAGAATTAATGGAGGACACGATGGCGACTGATACCTTGGAAGAGAACGAATGCTTGCAATTTTACACTACCGCGGGTTGCCATTTGTGTGAGCACGCTGAGGCCATCCTTCTTGAGGCCGGCTGTGACTTTACCGCCATCGATATTGAAGCGGATCCCTCGCTTATTCAGCGCTATGGAATCCGTATTCCCGTTGTCGCAAAGGCTTCTGGCGCTGAATTGGGCTGGCCCTTCGACGGTACGGCTTTGCGAGCTTGGTTGGCCGATGGCTAGCCGAGGTACCTACCAGCCACTCTGTTATTGTGTGGTAGGGGAAGGTCAGCTAGGGCGAGCCACTTTCACTGCCAACACGTCACAGGGAGCGCTGTGAACAACCCCGTCGGTGGTTGAGCCCAATAACACGGCTAGGCCAAAGCGGGCATGGCTACCTATCACAATGACATCGGCGTTCAGTTCAGCCGCCTTGGCCGGAATTTCCGATTCGGGCCTGCCGATGACCAGATGCCGTTGCTCGTCCGGTATATTGTGAGCCGCGCAAAAGTGGTTCAGCTGCTCCGTGGCTTGTTGATAAATCTCGTCTTGAATGGATGAGAAGTCCATTGGAATATCGCCGCCATAGGTAATACTGAGTGGCTCAACCGCGTGCATCACGTGTAGTCTTGCGGCGGAGGCGTTGGCCAGTTGATGAGCTTTAGCTAGGACCTCCGGTGAAGTGGTACCCAGATCAACGGCCACCAGTAGCGTGTTATAGGGCATGTCGCTGTCTCCCATGGTTTTTTATGCAGCTTAGCCTGAGCTTTGGCTGCTGACCAATAGTTCTTGGAGTTTGCCCCCATGGCGTATTTTGTGATTTTGCTGGCCATTGCCGCCGTGGTCGGACCGCTAATGGCTGTTGTGCCCAGCAAGCGACAAAGGGCGTTGGCCAGCGCCCGAGATCGCGCCGCCGAGGCAGGCGTGGTGGTAACCCTGCGCGAACCCACTCAAATACCCCCCCGGCTTATGCGAATAACTGACAACCCACTGGTTTGTTATGGCCTGCGCGTTGCCCCTCGTGAGGCCCGCGAGTGGCAGAGAGACACCTGGGTACGCACCCGCAACGGCTGGTTGAGCGCCAGTGGTAAGCCGTCACCACAGACGCTTCTGAGCCTGCCTGAGGGTGCCGAGGTGGTTGTGGCCGGCTGGGACGATATTCGGGTTTATTGGGATGAGCGGGGCGGTATATCAGCCACCGATAAGGTGATTAACTGCCTGCGACTTATGCATCCCGACCCGCACATTTGCGCTCAAGGGAAGCCGTCGTAAACATCGCTCTGACCAGACGTGTCATCGACAACGGCTTGACCCAAGGGGCGCCAACCCCGTATACATGGCGCCCTTTCACGTTTCCAATTCACGAGTTTGGCTGTCTCTATGGGTAAATCTCTGGTCATTGTCGAGTCGCCGGCGAAGGCGAAGACGATCAATAAGTATCTCGGCAACGATTTTATTGTGAAGTCGAGTGTTGGGCATATTCGCGACTTGCCAACGTCCGGTGGCAGTACGGCGACCGATCCTAAAGAGCGCGCAGCGCAGGCCGCGATTACGCGAAAGATGGCCCCCGACGAGAAACAGCGCTACCAGGCCCGCAAGAAACGGGAGCAATTGGTGCGGCGCATGGGTGTCGATCCCGATCACGACTGGCAAGCCCGCTATGAGATTCTGCCGGGTAAAGAAAAGGTGGTCGCAGAGCTGCGTAAATTGGCCGAGAAGTCAGACGCCATCTATCTGGCAACCGACCTTGACCGCGAGGGTGAGGCCATTGCTTGGCATTTGAAAGAGGCCATCGGTGGCGATGATGCTCGCTATCAGCGGGTGGTGTTTAATGAGATCACGAAAAAGGCCATCCAAGCGGCGTTTCAGCAGCCATCCCACCTGGATACTAATCGCGTTAACGCACAGCAGGCCCGTCGCTTCCTCGATCGGGTGGTGGGTTTCGAAGTGTCACCGCTGCTGTGGGCAAAAATCGCTCGCGGTTTGTCAGCCGGTCGCGTGCAGTCCGTGGCCGTGCGACTGATTGTCGAGCGTGAGCGAGAGATCAGGGCGTTCGTGCCGGAGGAATATTGGGAAGTGCACGCGTCGCTGCAACCCCAAGCCGCCGATCCCATCAACTTTGAAGTAAAACGTTTTAACGGTGAAAAATTTGAGCCGACCACCCAGGCACAGGCTCAGGCGGCGGTAGCTGCCCTTGAACCTGCCAGTTACACGGTCACCGGCTTAGAAGCCCGAAAGACCTCATCGAAGCCCAGTGCACCGTTTATTACCTCCACTTTGCAGCAGGCCGCCAGTACCCGCTTGGGCTTCAGTGTGAAGAAAACCATGACGATGGCCCAACGCCTTTATGAGGCCGGTTACATCACCTACATGCGGACCGACTCAACCAACTTGAGTGAGGACGCTATTCAGGCTTGCCGACAATACATCGGCAAACATTTGCCGCCGGCCTATTTACCGTCGGAGCCGGTGCGCTATTCATCGAAGGAGGGGGCGCAGGAAGCACATGAGGCTATCAGACCCTCGGACGTCAACATTTCCCAGCAACAGCTCTCGGGTATGGAGCGTGACGCTGAGCGCTTGTACGAGCTTATTTGGCGACAGTTTGTCGCCTGCCAAATGACCCCGGCTCGCTATTTATCGACCACCGTGACGGTGACGGCAGCGGGTTACGAGATGACTGCCCGCGGGCGGGTCGTCGAGTTTGATGGTTTTACACGCATACAGTCGCCAGTGGCCCGCAAGGGCGATGATGCCGAGCTACCCCCCCTGCAGGAGGGGCAGGCACTGACATTGAAGGCGCTTGATCCGCGCCAACACTTCACCAAACCACCTTCGCGCTACGGTGAGGCCAGTTTGGTCAGGGAGCTGGAAAAACGTGGCATTGGGCGGCCATCTACCTATGCCGCCATTATTTCCACTATCCAGGATCGGGGCTATGTCCGGCTCGAGAATCGACGCTTCTACGCTGAAAAAATGGGTGACATTGTTACCCAGCGATTACAAAAAACCTTTAGCGACCTATTGGACTACGGGTTTACGGCTGATATGGAGCAGCATCTGGATCAGGTGGCCGAGGGCGCCCTTGATTGGAAGGCGCTATTAAACCGTTTCTACAGCGAGTTTCGCGATAAGCTCGATGCGGCGGAACAGCCCGAGCCGGTGGGCATGCAGGCAAACGATCCAACACCCACCGGTATTCCCTGTGACCAATGTGGTCGCCCTATGCAAATTCGTACCGCCAGCACCGGCGTCTTTTTGGGTTGCTCGGGCTATAGCCTACCGCCTAAAGAACGCTGCAAGCAGACGGTCAATCTGATTCCAGGTGACGAGGCAATCAGTGCCGACGCCGACGATGAAGCCGAGTCCCGGTTGCTGTTGTCGAAGCGACGTTGTGGTCTGTGTAACGCCGCCATGGACAGCTATCTTATCGATGAGTCACGTAAGCTCCACGTTTGCGGCAACAATCCTGACTGCGCTGGCTATGAAGTGGAACAGGGGCAGTTCCGCATAAAGGGGTACGACGGACCGGTTATCGAGTGCGACAAATGTGGCGCCGACATGCAACTGAAGTCCGGTCGTTTCGGTAAATATTTCGGCTGCAGCAATAGCGAGTGCAAAAACACCCGCAAACTGTTGCGTAACGGTGAAGCCGCGCCACCGAAAATGGACCCGGTACCCATGCCCGAGTTGCCATGCGCTAAAGTTGATGACCATTACGTATTGCGAGATGGCGCCTCCGGTCTGTTCTTGGCCGCCAGTCAGTTCCCCAAAAACCGGGAGACGCGACCGCCTTTTGTTGACGAGTTGCTGCCTCACCAGGGGGAAATTGATCCTAAATACCACTTTTTATTCGACGCACCGACGGTCGATGACGCGGGTAATCGGAGTCAAATTCGCTACAGCCGAAAGACCAAAGAGCAGTACGTGATGACCGAAGTCGATGGCAAAGCCACCGGTTGGCGAAGCTTCTTTGACGGCGGTGCTTGGGTGAGTTCTGGCAGCGCCAAGGCCCAAGCTAAAAAGCCCGCCGCCAAGAAAAAAGCGCCGGCTCGTAAGAAGGCACCCGCCAAGGCTAAAGCCAAAGCGCGATCGAAGACCGCTGATGACTAACGCGCGTGGCTTGGCTAACCACGCCTTGTACATGGCGCGCCTGCTGCTCGAGGCGTGGCAGCGGGATCTAGGGCGTAAGGATTGTGTCACTGGCGCTATCGATGCGGCCTTTGCACCCGCCGTCAGGGGGCACTTGCTGGATGCCTACGGCTGGTTCCTGCTCGCTATGATGCGTGTCACCCAGCTGCCCGAGCAGCCCCCACACCGAGTCGCCGACCTGCCCAAGGCCGGTCCGGGTATTGCGGTGCCGGGGGAAGTTCTCGAGTACGAGGGTCTTGAAGCCAACGGCTGGCTGGCTCGGTTACAAGCACCACTACCCCAGGGCCTACCGAAGCGACCTAAAGGCCCTGTACTTGCATCCGCTGGGGTTTATCCCAATATCACGGATTATCAGGAGTGGGCCGATACCTTTGAACGCTTGTTCGATCGTATGGGTGATTCTCTGGACGAATATTGACCCCAAAGGGCATTTGACTGGCACCTCAATGCCCCCCCTGTTACAGTGAAACCACAGGCATCAAACGCGAGGAGACCGCATGTCCACCGCTTTATTGGAAATAGTCGACCTGGGTGACGGAGAGATCGTGCTCCAGCGCGCCGATGACGACGACGGTGAACCTCTAGTCAGCATCCAGTTTTCAGAAGAAACCAGCGCCTACCTCATGGAACATAACCTAGAGGTGGCCAAGGCCATGATTCAGGCCGGTATTCAGGCGGCGGCGCAGCTTGCCGAAATGGCCAAAGTCGAAGTGGACGTAGAACAAAAGGGTGTACCCACGGGGCGTACCCTGCATTAAACGAAGCGCGTTCGGGTGTGGGCCTACAGTTGCTGTCGAATCACACCCACGCTAATACCCTCGATAGCGAAGGACTGCTGGCTTAAGTCGACTTCGATGGGGGCATAAGCATCGTTTTCCGCCAGCAACAGAACGCGATGCTTGTCAGGCCGGTGAAGCCGCTTAACAGTGACCTCGTCGTCGATGCGTGCCACCACAATTTGCCGCTCCGATGCCACGGGTGTGCGATGTACTGCAAGCAGGTCGTTGTCGTAGATGCCAACGTTAATCATGCTGTCGCCGGTGACGCGCAATAAATAGTCGGCCGAGGGTGAGAAAAACCCAGGTGGTAGCTCGCAGTGGTCTTCAATGTGCTCTTCGGCTAACACCGGTGAACCCGCTGCAACCCGCCCCACAATCGGCAAGCCGAGAGCAGGGGTGTCCTGAACCAGCCGAATACCTCGGGACGCGCCGGGAATCATTTCGATGGCGCCTTTGCGCGCCAGCGCTTTCAGGTGCTCTTCGGCGGCGTTGGCGCTTTTGAAGGACAGCTCCCGCGCAATATCAGCTCGGGTTGGTGGGTAGCCCGTGGCGTCGATACAGTGTTTGATAACGTCTAACACCTGTTGTTGCCGTGCCGTCAGCTTAATCATTGGCAGCCCTTTTGCTGTTGATCTATACAGGCTGTAAGTCTATACAGTTGTTTCCGGGGTCTCAACCGGAAGGGGACGACATAGCCTTAAAAGGTTGCTCTGGGGTAGCATCCCGGTCGACCTAACCGAGGACTGACCGTGGAAACCGATACCGACATTGTCTTTGCCTATCTGTATACGCTTGCGGATCACACGGGCATTGATGCCCAGTGGTTAACCTGGCTCGTACTGGGTCTGGTAGGGGTCGTGGGGCATTTTGTCATTCAGCGGTTGTTAAACCGCTTTCAACGCTCAGCCGCCGCCAGTGCAAGTCCCTGGGATAATGTTGTGGCGCAGGCCCTGGCGAAACCCAGTCAGTACGCCCTGTGGATTGTCTTGCTGTATGCGGCCTTGGGTGTCACCGGCAGCAGTGAGGCGCTGCGCAGTGGTTTGCGGCAGCTAGCGGATACCGGATTAGTATTGCTGGTCGGCTGGATCTTGCATCGATTGTCGGAGCAGGTCGAGGCGGAACTCCTTGCCGAGCATCGCGGCCCCCGGGACTCCGATGACCGGGCCACCATTGCCGCCACTGCACGCTTGGTGCGTATTGTCTTGTGGCTGGTCATTGCCATCATGATTATGCAGTCGGCTGGGGTGTCGATCTCGGGTTTGCTGGCCTTCGGTGGCATTGGTGGCATCGCTGTCGGCTTTGCAGCCAAAGATGTCCTCGCCAATTTTTTAGGGGGTCTCAGTATTTATCTGGATCGACCGTTTACCGTGGGTGACTGGATTCGCTCCCCCGATCGTGAAATTGAGGGTACCGTCGAACACATTGGCTGGCGCATGACACGAATACGCACCTTTGACCAGCGCCCTCTGTATGTGCCTAACGCGGTGTTCTCAACCGTGGCCCTCGAAAATCCGTCACGTATGAATAATCGCCGTATTTATGAGACCTTCGGCATCCGCTACAGCGATGCGGGGCAGATGGCATCGATCGTGGAAGCGGTAAGGGCGATGTTACGGCAACACGAGGCCATTGATCTCAATCGAACCCTGATCGTCAATTTTGTCAGTTGCGGGCCTTCAAGCCTGGATTTTTTCGTGTACACCTTCACTAAAACCACCGATTGGGTCGCATACCACGCCATCAAAGAGGATGTGTTGCTGCGTATTTTGGCCATCATCGATGATCACGGGGCAGAAGTGGCATTCCCAACCCGGACATTGCATTGGGAGGGGGTGGAGCCCACAGACTTGGGCTCGGTCGCCGTCGATGCCTCGCAAGCCGCTACCCGCTCTGCTTCTCCCAGCGCGTAAAGCTCGCCCCAGTTTAATTCGCGCCAGGTTGCAATCACTTTAATAACCGGGTGGTCGAAGTAGCGAACGGCGTTCTCGGGCAGGGTGCGCGTGTCTGCCACGTGAATAACGTGCCGCCAGGGCCAAGGGTTATTCAATGTAGGGTCGGGGCCGTTAGCGCCTTCTGGTAATGGATCGGGGTCAGTGTAGGGGCGTTGATCGACAAAACTCATAGGGGTAACGCCGGCGTCGATTGCACTGTGAAAGCGAACAAGTCGCTGTTGGCGTTGCCTTGCTTCCCCCTCGGTCAGCAACCGGTCATCCTCTGCCGCGCGCCAGCTAACAGCTGTTGGCGCCGGGGGCGGCGGCGCCATGGAAAAGCTCTGGGGGTAGTAGTTGGCCAGGGTGTTGAGCCAGAGATTAATACCCAAGCGCAGGGTTTGACCCCGTCTAAGCTGCACAAAGCCCTGTAACTCAGGCCAGCCATTGTCGTCGTTAAGATCGAGCAGTATCGGTACGTTGGCCGCTTGCGGCGGCTGCAGCCAAGCGGCTTGATGGCGCAACCTATCGGGCGTAGCTCTCAGGTAAGTATTCAGGCCCTCTGCGAGTTGTTCCGGTTGTCGCCACCGGAAGGGGGTGGGCAGTGGCGGCGGCGCTACAGGCTCAGGGGTTGACGCTTCGGTTGCGGGCTCTTGTACCGGGTCGGTGCCGTCAATATCAGTGGACACGGTATGTGGAGTCTCGGTGTACAGGGCCACATCATCGATAGCTGGACCCGAGAGCGAGGGGTCATCGATGGCGAGGGGATCGAGGTCAATGCCCTCTGCATCGGTTGATGCGTCGATTGCGTCCGCAGCTTCCGCAGCCTGTGCCGCCAGTTGCGCATTGACCGCTTCGGTGATGACTTGGTCGGGGTCGGGTAATCGAAGGGTAATGGCGCCCATATCGCTGTGCTCGATACTGGCGTCAGGCCATTCTCTTTTGAGCGCATCCAGCACCGATAAATTCTCTAGCCAACGGAAGCGACCGGGGTAGCTGACCTCGGGGTAGGGTGGCCAAAATTCCGACTCGAGTGTTTGCGGACGGGTATCTGTGAGTACCGCAAGTTCCAGTTGTAGCCAACCCGAGGGTTCGTTCAGGTCCTGATCTTGACCCTCGGCAGGTGATTGCGCCAGCAGGTTTGGCGCGAAGGTCATGGCCATGACGAGACCAAGCCCACGCCAGTATGCAAAACACCGTCGCGGGACCCACGTGAGGCTGAAGGTGCATTGCCTGTCCGTCATGGGGTCGCCATTTCCGCATCGCGCTTGAATGATTCCAGCAGCGATTCCAGGAAGGTGTTGCGGGCGGCCAAATCGGGCAGTTCGCGTTTAAAGCGTAATCGGCTAGCGCCTGCCAGGCTGTAACTGCTCGGGTCGGACTGAATCAGTTTGACAATGCTCAAGGGGTTTACCCGTGTTTTGTCGGTGAACTCGATACTACCACCGCTGGCGGTGGCCTCAATTTCTGCGATTCCCAAACGCTGTGCTTGAACACGAATACTCGCCTGGGTGAATAAGTGTTTGATGGGGTCGGGCAGTAGACCAAAGCGATCGATCATCTCCACCTGTATTTCCCGCAACCCGTCTTGGGTTTGCGCTGCTGCTATGCGCTTATACAGCACCAGTCGCGTGGTGATATCGGGCAGGTAGTCCTCCGGTATCAAGGCCGGCACATGGAGTTTGACTTCCGTGCCCTTGTCCAGTGGTGCGTCGATATCGGGAATCTCACCCCGTCGCAGCGCTGCCACCGCGTTATGGAGCATGTCCAGATACAGGCTGAAGCCAACACTGTGGATCTGTCCCGATTGCTCGTCACCGAGTAGCTCGCCTGCGCCGCGTATTTCCAGATCGTGGGTAGCTAGCATGTAGCCAGCACCCAATTCCCCGGCGGCCTCAATGGCCTCAAGGCGCTTTTCTGCATCGGTGGTGAGTGATGAGCGGGGTGGGCACAGCAGGTAGGCGTAAGCCTGGTGATGGGATCGACCGACACGTCCTCGAAGCTGATGCAACTGCGCAAGGCCAAATTTGTCGGCCCGGTCGATGATGATGGTATTGGCGTTAGGCACATCGATGCCGGTTTCAATAATGGTGCTGCACACCAATATATGGTGACGCTGGTGGTAAAAGTCGGACATGATGCGCTCCAGTTCGGTTTCCCGCATCTGTCCGTGGGCCACAGCAATTGAGAGCTCCGGCACCAGCTCCCCTAACTTCCGCGCTGTTTCGTTGATGGTTTTGACTTCGTTGTGCAGGTAGTAAACCTGTCCTCCGCGCAGGGTCTCTCGCAGGATGGCCTCTTTGACGAGGGCGATAGAATGCTCCCGAATGAAGGTCTTGATCGACAGGCGCCGTGCAGGGGGTGTTGCAATGATCGACAGGTCGCGCAATCCGCCCAGGGCCATATTCAGGGTGCGGGGAATCGGTGTTGCGGTCATGGTCATGATGTCGACTTCAGCCCGCAGCGCTTTGATAGCGTCCTTTTGTTTAACCCCAAAGCGGTGCTCTTCATCGATAATGAGTAAGCCTAGATCCTCAAAGGCGAAGTCGCTCTGCAGCAATTTGTGCGTGCCCACGAGTATGTCGACCTGGCCGGACGCTACCCGCTCTGCGACCTGACTGACGTCTTTGGCGGTTTTGAACCGTGACACTACATCGACTTTTACCTGCCAATTGGCAAATCGGTCGCGGAAGCTGTTGTAGTGCTGTTGGGCCAATAGGGTGGTGGGTACCAAAACCGCCACTTGCTTGCCATTTTCCACGGCGATAAACGCCGCGCGCATGGCGACTTCGGTTTTGCCAAAACCCACATCGCCACACACCAAACGGTCCATCACCCGCGGCGAGCACATGTCCTCTCGCACCGCTTCAATAGCGGCTAGCTGATCGGGTGTCTCCTCGAAGGGGAAACCCTCGGCGAACTGCTCCCAGCGTTCAAGGTCTAGGGTGCACTGAAACCCCTGTCGGGCTTCACGTCGCGCGTACACTTCGAGCAGCTGCGCCGCCACATCCGAGGCGCGCTTGCTGGCACTGCGTCGGGCTTTATCCCACTGTTCGGAGCCCAAGCGGTGCAGGGGGGCGGAATCGGGATCGGCACCGGTGTAACGGGATATCAGATGGAGCGAGCTGACCGGCACGTACAGTTTGTCTGTGGCGGCGTACTCGAGGACGAGGAATTCCGCTTGATCCCCCTCGATCTCGAGACTCTGTAAGCCTAAATAGCGACCCACCCCATGCTCTGTATGAACAACCGGCACCCCCGGGCGCAACTCGGTAAGGTCGCGAATAATGGCTTCACTATTGGTCTCCTCTTCGGTTCGACGCCGGCGTCGCCGCTGTGCGACCCGCTCGCCAAAGAGTTGGTTTTCAACGATGAGCGTAGCCTGGCCTGGCCCCGCGTAGATGCCTCGATCGACGGGCGCCACGGTGATGGCGAGACCGGCGCTGCCGGTGACGAAATCATGCCAATTGTCCACTGGCGTGGGAACCAACTGATGGTTTGCGAGACTCTCCAGCAGAATTTCTCGACGCCCCGCACTCTCAGCGCAGAGTAAAATAGGCCCTTTGTGGTCTTTGATGAAATGCTCGAGCCGTTGGATGGCTGTCTCCCCAGCCACCGCGTTTTGCAGTGTAGGCGGGGATTGCAGTGCTGTTCGGGCATGAACGGGCGCGTTCGGTTCTTCACGCAGCTCCAGAACTGAATAGCGTCCGAGGTCGGCAAACAGTTCCTCCACCGGTACGAAGCCCGACGCTGGTGGCAGCAATGGGCGTCGTGGATCGATGCCATATTCTTCGTGGCGGGCATTGATTTCACCCCAGAATCGCTGAGCCGCTCGGTAGTGGTCACCTAAGGTCACAATGGCAGCGTTATTGGGCAGGTAATCGAAAACTTTACCGCACTGCTCAAAAAACAAGGGTAGGTAGTACTCTGCGCCGCCCGGCACCCGACCCTGGCTAATCTCGGTGAAGGTTGGGCAGAGCTCGGCGTCGCCATCGAACTGGCGATACCAATTCATTTGAAAGCGATGAATGGCATCGTCATTTAACGGGAATTCCCGCGCAGGTAGTAAACGGACAGAGTCCACTTTGGTGACCGTGCGCTGGGTCTCAGGATCAAACGTGCGCAGGGTCTCTATTTCTGCATCGAACAGGTCAATACGGTAGGGGACCGGGCTGCCCATCGGGAAAATATCGAGTAGCGAGCCACGGATGGCATATTCACCATGCTCATAAACGGTATCCACCGCGCGGTAACCATTGAGGCTCAGATTGCGCGCGAAGCTTGCAGTGTCCAACTCCTGGCCGATCGCCAGCACTAGCGAGTTACCCGCCACATAGTGGGTCGGAGGGGTGCGGTGCATGAGCGTGGTGATAGGCACAATAAGCACACCCTCATCGAGGGAGGGCAGGCGGTGAAAGGCGTTTAGGCGCTCTGAAACAATGTCTTGGTGGGGCGAGAAATTATCGTAGGGCAGAGTCTCCCAATCGGGCAAAACCAGTATTTCTAAGGGATTTTCCAGAAATAAGGGCAATTCTCGCTCAATGGTAAGAGCCGTGGCGCTGCTGGGTGTGACCACGACTAATAGCCGGCCCTGTTGTGCCAGTTCCGCGACGGCCAGGGTGGCTGCGGAGCCAGGACAGGGGCCCACAGAGCTGCGAGTGCCGGGCTTGTGTGGCCAGGGTAACGACGATACAAGTTCGCTAAACATGAGAAATCCAGGAGGGAAAGGCGTCTAGTTTACGGTCCCAGAGGGCGTGGCTCCAGCAAAAGCCATGGCTTGCCTGCCTCTCTGCCGTTACCGATAATGGCCCCACCGTCGATGGCACCCGATTGATTGGCTGACAGCCGCACACTCAACAACGGTTGACAAATAGCCACAACGACCTACGACAACGACCTAATAGATGACCCTAGGACAGGAGATGGCATGACCGAGCAGAGAAAACGTGAACGGCCCGACGATTACTTCGCCGACTGGAAGCAGCGCGAGGCGTTGGCTGAAGCCATGATCCCGATGGTGGGTGGCCTGGCCCGAGAGCGCAACCTCAAGTGCTATATCTATGGCCGCTCACTGGTGAACCAATCTGTCCTCGACATCATGAAAAACCATCGCTACGTGCGCCAGGTTGAGCAAAATGAGCTGTCAGAGTTTGAGACCGCACCCGTCATTCAAAAAATGGTGGCGATGAATTTGGGCCCCGGCCACGTTGATGTTGGCCGTCTGGCGGTGGAATATTTCGACAAGGCCCAGGGCCAGGGTCTGTCCCTTGAGCAGTATGTCGAGCAGCAGCTGGGCTTTTTGGTGAACAATACCACCCCGCCCGTTGAGAAGCCGGTGGATGTGGTGTTGTACGGTTTCGGACGCATCGGTCGCCTGATGGCTCGAATTCTCATTGCTAAAACCGACGGTGGCGCCAGTTTACGGCTGCGTGCCGTGGTCGTACGCAAAGGTGGTGCCCCCGATGATTTGGTGAAGCGGGCTAGCCTGTTGCGTCGCGACTCGGTTCACGGCGCCTTCCAGGGCACAATCAGGGTCGATGAAGAGCGCCAATCCTTCGTGGCGAACGGCAACGAGGTGAAGGTGATCTATGCCAATTCACCCGAGGAGATCGATTACACCGCTTACGGCATCGACGATTGTATTGTTGTTGACAACACCGGCGTCTGGCGTGACCGAGATGGACTGTCTCGTCACTTGAAGGCGAAAGGTGTGCGCAAGGTGATCCTTACCGCACCCGGTAAGGGCGACCTCAAGAACGTGGTTGCCGGTATTAACAGCGATATTATTGGCGATGACGACCAAATTATTTCGGCGGCATCCTGTACAACAAATGCGATCGTGCCACCGCTCAAGGCGGTTGATGATGAGTTCGGCATTGTGACGGGTCATGTGGAAACGGTGCATGCCTACACCAACGATCAGAATCTGATTGACAATTACCACAAGGCAGAGCGCCGCGGTCGCTCGGCACCTTTGAACATGGTGTTGACCGAAACAGGGGCAGCAAAGGCGGTAGCGAAGGTGTTGCCGCAGCTAGAGGGTAAACTTACCGGGAATGCCATTCGTGTACCGACACCGAATGTCTCCATGGCTATCCTTAACTTAAACTTAACGAAAGCCACTACAAAAGAAGAACTCAACGAGTTCATGCGCAACGTCGCCCTGCATTCAGACATGCGCAAGCAAATTGATTATTCCGCATCCCCCGAAGTGGTCTCCTCAGACTTCGTTGGGTCCCGCTCGGCCTGTGTCTTCGATGCCAAAGCCACTATTGTCAATGGACAGCAGGCTGTCCTGTACCTTTGGTACGACAACGAATTTGGTTATAGCTGTCAGGTCTATCGAATTCTTGAGCAAATGGCGGGTATTAACTACTTGACCTACCCTAAAGACCATACGGGCCCGCTCTGATCAGGTAGTCACAAACACGCCGGTCCGCTACAATTCCGCCGACCGGCGAAGAGCGCCCTAGACGCTCTGGCTATTGCCTCCGGTTGACGTTGGTTAGGCCTGTGCATCGTGCACGGCCCGCGAGGTTTGGGGGAATCTCGTAGACCACACGCGCCCATGAAACGTCTCCTTGCTCCCCCAAACGGTTGTGTCATCCGGTTGCGGTAATCCGTGTCCGGTTGATCAGCGCAGAACTGTCACTATGTGGAAGAGCACATGATCAAAATTCGACGCGGCATGGACATCCCTATTTCGGGAGCGCCCGAGCAAACGATCGACACACCAGCGGCTACTCGCACAGTCGCCCTGGTCGGTCCCGATTACGTTGGCATGAAACCCACCATGGAAGTGGTCGAGGGCGATATTGTCCAGTGTGGTCAACGAGTCTTTACCGACAAAAAAACCGATGGCGTGGTGTACACAGCGCCGGCAAGTGGCAAAGTGGTCGCTATCAATCGCGGCGCCCGACGCGTATTTCAATCGCTGGTCATAGAAGTCGATGACAGTATTGAGCCGGTGAGCTTCAAGCAGCATAGCGCGGCGGAGGCGCGCGCACTTGATGCGGCGGCCATCCGCGAGCAGATTGTGAACAGTGGGCTGTGGACTGCCCTGCGAACCCGTCCCTACAGCAAGGTCCCCAGCCCCAGCACCGATCCTGCGGGTCTGTTTATTACCGCTATCGATACTCGCCCTTTGGCCGCCGACCCTGCGCTCATTATCGCAGAGCAGGGGGATGCCTTTGCCCTCGGGCAAGATGTGCTTGCGGCGATGGCCAACTGCCCCGTTTATGTCTGCTCAGCGCCCAATGCCCAGCTGCCTGTGGGCAGTCATCCACGATTGCAGCATGAGACCTTTGCAGGTCCCCATCCTGCGGGACTCCCCGGCACCCACATCCATCATCTGATGGGCGCTTCGACGCAAAAAGTGGCTTGGCACATTGGTTATCAGGATGTTATTGCCATTGGCCGACTGTTCCTTGACGGTGTTTTGTACACCCCGCGGGTGATTGCCTTGGCCGGTCCTCAGGTAGAGAAACCGCGATTGCTTAGAGCGCGCCTGGGTGCCGATCTTCAGGCATTGACTGCCGGTGAGCTCAGGGGCGGCGAAACCCGCGTGTTATCGGGGTCGGTCTTGGGCGGCAGGGCGGTACAAAGCGATACGGCGTATTTGGGTCGATACGACCTGCAGGTGACTGCTCTGGCGGAAGGGCGCTACCGTGATTTCATGGGTTGGTTATCCCCCGGTGCCAAGAAGCACTCGGTCATGGGTATCTATCTATCCAGTTGGTTCGGACTAAAGCCCGTTGATATGACCACCAACACCAATGGTTCGGAGCGCGCCATGGTGCCCGTTGGCAACTACGAGCGGGTTATGCCCCTCGATGTGCTGCCTACGCAACTGTTGCGCGCGCTGTTGGTGGGAGATACCCAAACGGCACAGCAGTTGGGCTGTCTGGAGTTAGACGAGGAAGATCTCGCGTTGTGCACCTATGTCTGTCCCGGTAAGTACGAGTACGGGCCGGTGCTCCGCGACAACCTTACGCGCATCGAGAAGGAGGGTTAATTCATGGGTTTGCGCAGCACACTCGATAATCTCGAGCCGCACTTTAAGCCCGGTGGCCGCTACGAGAGTTGGTACGCCCTTTACGAAGCGGTCGATACCATTTTTTATTCACCCAATCACGTGACCCGATCGTCGGCCCACGTCCGCGACGGTGTTGATCTTAAGCGCATTATGATCACCGTCTGGTTTGCCACTTTCCCTGCCATGTTTTACGGCATGTGGAATTTGGGTTTCCAGGCCAATGAGGTGCTCGCCGCTACCGGTGGCCAACTCGATGGTTGGCGTGGTGGTGTGATCGGTGCTCTAGGTGGTTACGACGTCAATAGCGTGTGGCATTGCTTCCTATTTGGTGCACTCCACTTCTTGCCCCTTTATATAGTGACCTTTGTTGTCGGTGGTTTCTGGGAAGTGCTGTTCGCCATGAAGCGTGGCCACGAAGTCAATGAAGGCTTCTTTGTCACGTCGGTACTGTTTGCACTGACGCTTCCCCCAGACTTGCCCCTCTGGCAGGCGGCGCTGGGTATTAGCTTTGGGGTGGTGATTGGCAAGGAAGTGTTCGGCGGTACCGGTAAGAACTTCCTCAACCCAGCCCTCACCGGACGCGCGTTCTTGTATTTTGCATATCCCGCCCAGTTGTCAGGGGATACTGTCTGGACGGCTATCGATGGCGCCACGATGGCGACACCCCTGGGTGTGGTTGCCAGCGAGGGCATGGCCGGTGTCACCCAAATGTACAGCTGGTGGGATGCCTTCATGGGTACTATCCCCGGCTCTATCGGTGAAACATCAACTCTTATGGTGATGATTGGCGGTGCTGTCTTGTTGCTCACACGCATCGCATCCTGGCGCGTTGTGGCGGGTTGCTTCGTGGGTATGATTGCCTTCTCAACCCTGCTCAACACCGTGGGCTCCGATTCTAATCCGGCCTTTGCCATGCCCTGGTACTGGCACATGGTTGTTGGGAGCTTTGCGTTTGGGGCGTTCTTTATGGCCACCGACCCGGTCTCTGCGGCTATGACTAATAAGGGCCGTTGGGCTTACGGCATTCTGATCGGCGTTATGTGTGTGCTGATTCGGGTCGTTAACCCGGCATTTCCCGAAGGCATGATGCTGGCCATCTTGTTTGCCAACCTGTTTGCCCCGTTGTTTGACCATTTTGTGGTGCAAGCCAATGTCAAAAGGAGACTTGCCCGTGTCCAGTAAAAGCGAAGGTTTGGGGCGCGTTCTCGGTGTAGCGCTGGCATTGTGTGTGGTGTGTTCGGTCGTCGTATCGACTGCGGCTGTCATCTTAAAGCCCGAGCAGGAAGCCAACAAAACCCGTGATTTGAAGCGCAATATTCTGCAAGCCGCCGGTCTTTATGACCCCAACCTTACTGTCGAGCAGCAGTTTGAACGGGTGACGACGAAAGTGATTGATGTCGAGACGGGCACCTACGTCAACGATATCGACCCGGCCAGCTTTGACCAGCGGGCTGCGGCGAAAGATCCGGCCCTGTCAGTGCGTCTCGACGGCGATACCGATATCGCCAAAATCATGCGTCAGTCCCGTTACGCCCTGGTGTACTTGGTCGATGACGAACAAGGTCAGCTCGACAAAGTTATTTTGCCGATCCACGGCTATGGCCTTTGGTCGACGCTGTATGGCTTTGTCGCTTTGGAAGCCGATGCCAATACCATCGCCGGCCTTGGTTTTTATGAGCACGGTGAAACACCCGGGCTTGGGGGAGAGGTTGATAACCCCCGGTGGAAGGCCCAGTGGCCCGGCAAGCAGGCCTACCGGGATGGCGATGTGGCCATCAGCGTCATTAAGGGTACTGTCAATAGCAACAGCCCCAACGCCGACTGGCAGGTCGATGGTCTTTCAGGGGCCACCCTAACCAGCAAAGGGGTTCATAACCTGGTTCAGTTCTGGTTGGGTGAGCACGGCTTTGCCCCTTATCTCGCCAACTTGCGAAAAGGAAATGCCTAATGGATATCAAAGACACCCTCTTTAGGCCGGTCTTCAAGAACAATCCTATTGCTCTTCAAATTCTGGGTATTTGCTCGGCATTGGCGGTGACGTCGTCGCTGCAGGTTACCGTCGTCATGTGCATTGCCCTGACGTTGGTGACTGCTTTCTCGAGCTTTTTTATCTCGAGTATTCGGATGTTCATTCCCTCGAGTATCCGCATCATCGTACAGATGACTATCATCGCGTCATTGGTCATCGTGGTAGATCAAATTCTCAAGGCGGTTGCTTATGAAATATCCAAGCAGCTGTCTGTCTTTGTGGGTTTGATCATTACCAACTGTATCGTCATGGGCAGAGCAGAAGCCTATGCCATGAAGAATCCACCCATTCCCAGTTTCTTAGACGGTATTGGGAATGGCTTGGGTTACTCTTTTGTCCTGCTGGTGGTCGGTACCATCCGAGAGCTCTTGGGCTCTGGCAAGCTATTTGGTATTGAGATTTTGCCGCTTGTTACAGAGGGTGGCTGGTACACCCCCAATGGCCTGCTGTTGTTACCCCCAAGTGCGTTCTTCCTCATTGGGCTGCTCATATGGGCTATCCGTAGCTGGCAGACCGAGCAGGTAGAGGAGCCTGAATTCACCATTGCTAAGCACACGCCGGTGGAGGAGAGTGCCTGATGGAACACTATTTGAGTTTATTTGTGCGGGCCGTGTTCATCGAGAACATGGCACTGTCGTTCTTCTTGGGTATGTGCACCTTCTTAGCGGTGTCAAAGAAAATCCAAGCCGCCATTGGCTTGGGCGTGGCGGTTATTGTTGTACTCACCATCACTGTACCGGTTAACAATTTGATTTATCAGTACTTGTTGGCTGACGGTGCTCTTGCCTGGGCTGGATTACCCGATGTTGATCTGAGCTTCCTCGGTCTGTTGAGTTACATTGGTGTGATTGCTGCGCTGGTGCAAATTCTAGAGATGTTCCTCGATCGATATGTTCCTGCTCTGTACGCGGCGCTGGGGGTATTCCTGCCGCTCATCACAGTGAACTGCGCCATTATGGGTGCTTCGTTGTTCATGGTTGAGCGCAGTTATGACTTCGGTGAGAGCGTCGTATTTGGCGCCGGGGCGGGCTTTGGGTGGGCTCTGGCCATCGTGGCCCTTGCGGGAATCCGCGAAAAACTGAAGTACAGCGACGTACCTGCTGGTTTGCAGGGCTTGGGCATCACGTTCATCACCGTCGGTTTGATGTCGCTGGGCTTTATGTCGTTTGGCGGTATCGATATCTGAATCACGAAGGGGTCGCCCCTAGGTGGCGACCCGGATGACCTAAGGGTGAATAGATCATGGATATGACGATTGTTTACGGCGTCGGTATGTTTACTACCATTGTGGTGGCGCTGGTAATGGTGATTCTTTTTGCGCGATCGCGGCTTGTGAGCAGTGGTAACGTGCAGATCACCATTAATGGTGAGCGCACCATTGAGGTACCGGCGGGTGGCAAGTTACTGAATACCTTGGCCGACGCTAATTTGTTTTTGGCCAGCGCCTGCGGTGGTGGTGGTACCTGTGCCCAGTGCAAATGCATCGTCAACGACGGTGGCGGCGCCATGTTGCCGACAGAAGAATCCCACTTTAACCGTCGGGAAGCGACCGCTGGCTGGCGCCTGTCTTGCCAAACGCCAGTGAAGCAGGACATGGATATTCAGATCCCCGAAGAGGTGTTCGGGGTCAAGCAGTGGGAATGCACCGTCGAGTCCAACGATAACGTCGCCACGTTCATTAAAGAACTGGTGCTCAAGTTACCCGAGGGTGAAAACGTTGATTTCCGCGCAGGTGGCTACGTACAGTTGGAGTGTCCCCCGCACCATGTGAAGTACAGCGACTTCGATATTGGTGAAGAATACCGGGGTGACTGGGAGCGCTTTGGGTTCTTTAACATTGAATCACAATGTGCAGACACCACCATTCGCGCCTACTCGATGGCCAACTACCCCGAGGAAAAAGGGGTTGTGAAATTCAACATCCGAATTGCCACGCCACCCCCGGGCAGCGAGGGTATACCTGCGGGTGTGATGTCGAGCTGGGTGTTCAGCCTGAAACCGGGCGATAAAGTGACCGTCTACGGGCCCTTTGGTGAGTTCTTCGCTAAAGACACCGACGCCGAGATGGTATTCATTGGCGGTGGCGCGGGTATGGCGCCCATGCGATCCCATATTTTCGATCAACTTAAGCGTCTTAACTCTAAGCGTAAGATCAGCTTCTGGTACGGTGCCCGCTCTTTGCGCGAGATGTTTTACGTGGAAGATTACGATGGTCTCGCAGCGGAGAATGACAATTTTGACTGGCACGTGGCCTTGTCCGATCCTCAGCCCGAGGATAATTGGGATGGTCTGACCGGGTTTATCCACAACGTGCTGTACGAGCAGTATTTGAAGGATCACCCCGCCCCCGAAGATTGCGAGTACTACATGTGCGGGCCGCCAATGATGAATGCCGCGGTTATCAAGATGCTGCTCGATTTGGGTGTGGAGCGGGAAAACATCTTGCTGGATGATTTTGGTGGCTAAACTGCGCATCATCGCCGATCGACGACCAGCCGTAGCGCTGGTCGTTTTGTTTTTGGTGTTGTTGGCCGGCTGTGAGCGGGCGCCCCAGCCGGTTCGTCTGCAGGGGTCGGTATTTGGCACCGGTTGGTCTTTGACTTACATGCCCATCGATGAAGGTCCAACGCCGGGAGAGGTACGAGCAGCCCTACTGGCAGCCTTTGATACGGTGAATGCCAGCATGAACACCTATGATCCCAGTGCCACGATTAGCCGTTTTAATCAGTTATCGGCGGGTGAGCCGATGGAGGTGGATTGGGACTTTACCTATGTGTTCAATGAGGCAAGGCGCATTACCGCATGGAGCGATGGCGCGTACGACGTCACAGTAGCACCGCTACTGGCACTGTGGGGATTTGGTCCCAACGGACCCACCACCTTTCCCACACCTGAGGCGCTGCAGCAGGCGATGAGCGAAGTCGGCTTCGAGCACTTCGATTGGCAGCCCCGCACACGCACCCTGACTAAATTGGTTGACGGCGCATCACTTGATTTTTCATCCATCGCTAAGGGCTACGGCGTTGACCTGGGTGCCGATGCTCTCGATGAGCTTGGTATTGAGCACTTTATGTTAGAAGTCGGTGGCGAAATGCAGCTGCGCGGGCAGAGCCCAAGAGGTGACGCCTGGCGCATCGCGATTGAACGTCCCCAGGTAGGTGGGGGTGTGCAGGCGGCCATTTCGTTGACGGATATTGGAGTGGCAACCTCGGGTGACTATCGTAATTATTTCGAGCGGGAGGGGAAACGTTACTCCCATTTGGTGGATCCTCGAACGGGCTACCCCATCGAGCATGATTTAGTGGCTGCGACCGTCGTGCATCCTTCTACCGGTATTGCCGATGCATGGGCCACAGCCTTGTGTATTATGGGCACGGAAGACGCGTTGGCCGTGGCTGAAGAACGGGGTCTGGCGGTGTATGTTGTGAGCCGAGTAGGGGATGAGCTGGTTGAGCGTTGGAGCAGTGGTTTTGCCCCGTTCCTTTCCAAGGCGCCAATGGTCCAATAATTGCCGCAGCGGTGGCGTGTGTAGGTAACAGGGATCGCGAGATCCCCAGGGTAATAGCGTGATTTTTCTTGTAACGTTTCTCGCCTTTGGCGTCATTATGGCGGCCATGGCCATTGGTGTGATGGCCGGCCGCGCACCTATCGCTGGCTCTTGCGGCGGTATAGGGCGGCTTGGCATCGAGCAAAAATGCGAAATCTGCGGTGACGATCCGAATCGCTGTGAGTCCCAGAGTTCAACGACCCCCAATAACCCAGGTGTGGGTACCTTCGATCCCCGCGCTTGATGACCCAGAGACTAGGTCGCATGCCTAGGCTGTCGTTACTGTTCGATATTGTGGTTCGCTACAGTCTTCGTGGTCGCCGTGCTGGCTTCAGTCGCTTGGTAGCGCGCGCCTCCATGCTTGGCATGGTACTGGGCGTGACCAGTCTGATAACGGTCATGTCGATCATGAACGGCTTTGCCGGCGAGCTTTACGGACGGCTGCTAGCCCTAGTACCTCACTTAGAAGTCCATGATACCCGCGGCCAAATAACCGACTGGCGCGCGTTAGCGGCGGATATTCAAGCTAGCGATACCGCCATCATTGGTGTGGCTCCGGCCATTAGCGATACGGTATTACTGGAGGCGTGGGGCCGACAGCGGCCTGCTCGGGTTACCGGTATTGACCTGTCGGCTCAGCGCTCGGTGAGTGACTTGCATCAACAAATCGTATCGGGTGACGTTGCTGAGCTAGAAAGCCAGCGTTTTTCAGTGGCTATTGGCAGTACCCTGTCGCGGCTGTTGGGCGTTGGTGTGGGCGACAAGCTACAGGTAACACTGCCCACGCTGAGCGTCACGCCCCTCGGGGTTTTTCCGCGATCGGCTACGCTCACAGTGGTGGCCTTATTCGAAGTAGGCGCGGATCTTGATGCACAGCAAGTGTGGGTTAGCCTTGATACGGCAACGCGACTATTCGCCCGTACCGGGGTCGATTACCTTCAGGTCGAGCTCAGTGACCCTGAGCGACTCGACAGATCCTCTGAGACACTCAAGACGCAACTGATGCCCGTTTACAGGGTCACCGACTGGCGAGAAGGTCGTGGGTCGCTGGTGGCGGCGGTGGCAATGGAGAAGGTGACCGTCGCTATCCTTTTGTTGGCGGTCATTGCGGTGGCTGCTTTTAATATTGTGTCGACACTAACGATGTCAGTAACCGACAAACAGCGCGATATCGCCTTGCTTCGAGTACTCGGTCTGCCCGCCAGCGCTATTATGTTGGTGTTTCTTGGACACGGTTTATTGCTGGGGGGGTTGGGTATTGGTCTGGGTGCCTTGCTCGGCATCACCCTGGCCACTCAAATTAGCAGCCTGGCCGCCTTTATCGAGCAACTACTGGGTGTGTCACTGTTTGATCCACGGGTTTATTACATAGGACGGCTACCCTCTGAGCTAGTCTGGCAAGACGTTGCTCTGACGGTTGTGGCTGCCCTGATCTTGAGCGTGTTAGCCACGCTTTATCCGGCCTGGCGCGCCGCCCAGATACAGCCTGTGGAGGCTTTGAACGATGGCTGATCCGGTACTAGCTTGCCGCCAGTTGAGCAAATCTTTTGTCGATGGTGACCGACGGATTGATGTGCTCAATCGGCTGGAATTGAGTTTGGCTGCGGGTGAGCGCATTGCCATTGTCGGTCAATCCGGCTCGGGAAAATCGACCCTGTTGAATGTTTTGGGCGGGCTCGATGAACCTAGCGCTGGCTCTGTGTGGGTGTCTGGGCAGAACTTAAGCGCACTCTCTGAACAGGACCGGTGTGCATGGCGTAATCGATCGTTGGGTTTTGTGTTTCAGTTTCATCATTTACTACCCGAATTTAGCGCCCTCGAGGCGGTGGCGATGCCGGCCCGTATTGGAGGGATGCCCCGCGAATCGGCGTTTCAGCGTGCAACCGAGTTGCTTACCAGTGTTGGCTTGGGAGATCGATTGTCACACCTCCCGGCCATGCTTTCCGGGGGTGAACGCCAGCGTGTAGCTATCGCTCGGGCGCTGATCAATCGCCCCTCATGTGTCCTAATGGATGAGCCCACCGGGAATTTAGATCCACAGGCCGCTGAGCGAGTGCTCGATTTAATGGCCGAGCTTGAGCGGGACGATACCGGGTTTATTGTGGTGACCCATGATCCCGGTATTGCACGACGGATGGATCGGCAGTTGGAATTACGCGACGGATACTTGGTGCCGCTGCAATGATGCCCTGGTCGGCGCGCTGGCAATTTGCCCTACGTCAAACCGCGGGCTCAGGTCGCGGCTTGTCGGGGTTCTTGTCAAAGCTGTCGATGTTGGGACTGATACTGGCGGTTGCCGTACTGCTGGCTGTGCTGTCGGTCATGAATGGCTTCGAGCGCGAAATGCGCGAGCGGATCCTGGCAATGGTGCCCCACGTTAGTATTCGCGGCTACACTGAGCTCGAGCAGTGGCAGAACCAGCGAGATACGGTGCTGGCGCTCCCCGAGGTGCGCTTTGCCGAGTTGTTTTACGAGCGTGATGGGCTGGCGGTGCAGGGTAATCGTGTGTTTCCGGCCCAGGTCTTGGGTGTAAGTCCTGACACTCTCGGGCGCTGGCAGCCGCTTTTTCGCGATCAAGTTGCCCCTGTATCCGATAGGGGCGTGGTGCTGGGTCGTGCGCTAGCGCAACGCTTGGGCGTGGCACCCGGGGATAACCTCCGTCTAATTTTACCCGCCGCACCACGTGAACCCCAGGCTCGAGCGCGACCGGTGACCTTGCGGGTGGTCGCAACATTGGTTTCTGGCACCGAATTCGATGAGGGCCTGGTGCTCGCCGACTTTATTGCCGTAGCCGAGATGACCGGCGCCACAGCTACGGCCACAGGCATAGGGTTGCAGCTGAACGATCTGTTTCTGGCGTCGGCTATGCGCCAGGCCATCGGTCGTATCTTGCCCGGTCACTTCTATGTCACCGATTGGACGGCTACCCAGGGAAATCTCTATGCAGCTATTCAGCTGTCACGGGACCTGGTAACCCTGTTGCTGTTATCGATTATCGCAGTCGCTGCCTTTAATGTGGTGTCGTCCCTGGTGCTAGTGGTGAATGATCGACGCATGGGTATTGCCATGCTGAGAACCTTGGGTGCCACACCCCGGGATATTGTGTGGATATTTCTACTGCATGGGGCAGCTATTGGTATTTTAGGTGCAACCGTCGGACTACTCATGGGTTATGGGCTTGCGCTGGCGGCACCGACCTTGGCGGGGACGCTGGAGTGGCTGTTGGGTTTGCAACTACTGAATACCGATATTTATCCGCTATCGTTCCTGCCGGTTGATATCCGTGTCCGCGATGGCGTGGTTCTATGGATAGTGTCGGTGGGCCTGTGTTTACTGGCTGCCTTGATACCTGCCCAGCGCGCAGCGAAAGTGCCTGTGGCCCAGATTATGGCGGCGGCGAGCCGCTAGAGGCTTAATTGACTCGGGCTATTATTTTCGCAAGCGGATGCGCCGGCGCTGCCGTTTACGCCAATCCCGTGCCACTCGCCAGCGCCACAATTGGTTGACGAAAAACCAGCCCAGCCCAGACGCCACGACACCCATGACCAGGCAGCCGAGTAAAAACGGTTCCCAGATATGTCCCAAACTGCCGCTGAGCCAACTCCAGCTGACGGCAAATTCGACGTCGCGCACCTCCGTGCCCAATAGCAGAGCGCCCAACTTATAGGCGGCAAAATAGATGACGGGCATGGTCAGTGGGTTGGTGACAAAAATCAGGCTCACGCTTAAAGGCAGGTTGGCCCGGAGTCTGACGGCAAAAAAAGCGGCCACGAACATCTGCCCGGGCGCCGGCACCATGGCGCAGAAAAGACCGATAGCAAAGGCATTGGCGGTTGACGCTCGATTGATGTGCCAGAGATTCGGTTCGTAGATCCAATCGCCCAGAGGTCGCAAAGACCGTATTTCCCGAAGTTTTTCGGGGGACAGGGCTAGTCTGCGAAACAGTTTTTTGGGCATGTTTACTGAAGATCCGAGTACTGCCACGGATAGTAAGCGGCCACAGATGGGTCGCTACTCTTGGCTTGCAGACACCCAAATGGCCGTGGGTGCCTCGATGGCGTTCAACAGTCGTTTGCCATCGCTATCACCCGCTGATGTTCCCCAATGGGCGAATGCTCGCTGTAATCCGAGTCAGTCTTAACAAGGCCTCATATTATGCCGATGAAAGGGCGGTCCAGCTAGCTTCACCGATGTCGCGTCCTGTGACTTTATTACTGGGACTGTGCTTACCCAGTCTGCTACCGATATCGATGGCAGCCTCTAGTGTGGCGCTGTCAGCGGCCATCCTTGGTTTTATAGCCTGGGCGATGGGATGTTTTCGGCCGCGGCCAAAGACGCTCTCGACCCTGGGAATAGTGTTTGTCGGCATGCTGTTGTCGATTCACAGGGGCGATAGTTGGATGGCACAGCAGTTACCTGAGAGCTGCTGGCGTGGTGACGCCATTGTCACGGGTGTCATTAGCGACTTCCCCGAGGAGCAACAATTTGACCGAGACACACAGGGTCAACGTTTCGAGTTACGGGTTCATCACCTCGAACCCCCTCACTGCGCTGTCATTGAGCGCATTCGGCTTAGCTATTGGCAGCTAAATCCACTGTTATCGCTGGGGCAACGGGTGACGCTGGCGGTTCAGCTAAGGCCGCCACCGACTCAGCTGAGCCCAGGTAGTATTCCCGATCAGGCGCGTAATGCCAGCCAAGGGGTCTCTGCCCGAGGTACCGTGAAACAGGTGATACGGGTTGAAGCGGCGAGATCGCCGTTGGCTGTGGCACGGCAGTATTTGTCACGGTCATTGGCGGCTATTGATACCTCGCCCCGCAGCCGCAATGTCTTAAATGCCCTCCTGATAGGGCGGGGAGGTGCCGTCGGTACTGACGACTGGCAGCGGGTGCGCTCTCTGGGATTGTCCCATGTAATGGTTATCAGCGGTCTACACGTGGGCCTGGTTTTCCTCATGGGTTGGTGGCTTATTCGTCGTTGCCAAGGTGTGCTGCCGTGGCCATTGCCGGCCGCGGAGCAGCTCACATTGCTGCTACCACTGGGTGCCGCCGCCATGTACGCCGCTCTTGCGGGGTTTTCATTGCCGACTCAGCGTGCGCTGTTTATGTTGATCGTTGCCGGTTTACCACGATTACTGGGTTGGCGTTCTGAGCCCCTACGTGTCCTTTTGGCGGCGGTATTACTGGTGTTGATACTCGACCCAATGGCTTGGTTATCGTCGGGGTTTTGGCTGAGTGTCGGTGCCACCGCCATTCTGCTTGGCTATACACAATGGTCCTGGCCTCGAGATCATCTGGGGGCTATCGGACAGCTCGTGTTACTGCAAGGGGTAGTGGCACTGGGAACGCTACCGTTGTCGCTATTTTGGTATGGCACAGCTAGCGTTATGGGCGTCGTCGCTAATTTGCTGCTGGTGCCCCCCCTGACCCTCGTCGTTGTGCCTTTGTTATTAATCGGGGCGGTACTTATAGGGGTAAGCGGCAGCACCGCTGTCTTGGTGTGGGGGGTGGCGGCCGATGTCATCACGTTGTGGCTGGGCGCTCTTGATTATCTCTACCAATTAAGTCGCGGCGTCGCGCTACAAGGTGGCCACTGGTCCCTGGCTAAAACCCTGGGCGTGGCTATGGCGGTTCTGGCGATGTCGTGGCTGGTCTACCGAGTTTACATTGACGAATGGCGGGGCATAGTGAGCCTCAAGGGGTTGGCAGTCATAGCTGCGGCCTTGATGTTGGCTCGAAGCAGCCCTCAAGAGACGAAGATCAGCGGGCGCTTGGTGATGCTCGATGTGGGGCAGGGATTGGCGTTGGTCTGGCAGTCTGGGGAGCGAACCTTGCTCTTTGATACGGGGGCAGGTGTCGACGGTGGTTTCAGTCAGGTCGACAAGATTGTTTTACCGTATTTTGGGGCACGGGGTATCGCTGGGGTAGATTTACTCGTTGTCAGCCATAGCGACAACGATCACAGTGGTGGTCTGGGTGCTCTTCGAGACAAAACCCCTATTCATCGTCATTGGGGCTATGGTGGACAGCCGTGCCGGACGGGGTTGCAGGAGCGCTGGCCCGATGGCACTGTCATCACCGTTCTCAATGGCGACGGTTATGGGGGCCAAGGGGTAAGTAGCAATACCGCCAGTTGTGTTATTCGCATTCGTCATCGCGGTGTGACCTTGCTGCTAACCGGCGATGTGACACGCACCCGAGAGCTGGCCATGGTCCGCTTTTGGCGAGAGCAGCTAAACGCCGATATTCTGGTCGCCGCTCATCACGGCAGTGACACCTCAAGTACCTGGACGCTACTGAAATGGGTTCAGCCTCGCTATGTCTTGGTATCGGCCGCAAGAGCCAGCCGTTTCGGGCATCCGGACCCCGAGGTGCTTAAACGCTTTGCCGCCCTGGGTGCGCACGTGGAGAACAGTGCCCAGTCGGGTACTGTGACCCTGTCCATATTCGACACCGGAGCCATTGCACTTAACAGGGCGCGTGGACCTTGGTTGCCTTTTTGGTTGCAGTTGTAATGATTGGGGTGCGCCAACCGTGACGGTATACTGGGCGCCTCAAAAAGGAGCTTGGTGTGATTGAACTACTCGCCGCCGGGGGCTGGGTGATGCCCCTCATCGTGTTGTGTTCCGTATTGGCGCTTGCTATCTCGATTGAGCGTTGGATTGCCCTCAATCAAACGCGTATTGCGCCGCCGCATTTACTCGCATCGGTCTGGAAACAGCTAAAAGCCGGTGAACTCGATGCCCAGCGAATGAAACAGCTGCGTCAGGGATCGCCCCTGGGAGCCATTTTGGCGGCGGGGCTCGCCAATCGTCGCCAGGGCCGGGAAGTGATGAAAGAGAGTATTCAGGAGGCTGCCAGCCACGTCGTGCACGACCTCGAGAAATACCTCAATACCTTGGGCACAGTGGCCGCAGTGGCACCACTGCTGGGCCTCCTCGGTACGGTGGTGGGTATGATTCGTGTATTCACCGAAATTACCGTCCAGGGCACCGGAAATGCCAATGCGCTGGCGGGGGGAATTTCAGAAGCACTCATTACCACCGCCACCGGTCTGGCGGTAGCCATCCCCGCGCTGGTTATGCACCGCTACTTCACGGGCAAGATTGACACGATCGTGGTGGGTCTCGAGCAAGAGACCATCAAATTGGTCGATGCGCTACACAGTGGTAAACAAAAAACGGAATATGACGTTTGAAATTTCGGCGGCAACGACGGGATGAGTTGAGCATCAACTTAACACCGCTCATTGACGTGGTGTTTTTGCTGCTCATTTTCTTCATGGTCTCGACCAGTTTCACCACCCAAACCCAGTTGGCGGTGGACCTACCTGAGGCGGAGGGTGAGCCGGCACCGAGCAATAGTTTGCGTCTCGAGTTAACCATTGATGCGGCGGGTGTCTTTCAACTCAACGGTGCGCAGGTTGCGGCCGAACCCCAGGCCCTGCGCAAAGCTCTGCGGGCAGCCGCCGGTGAGCGTAGGGATATTCCCTTGACCGTCGCCGCCGATGGCGCAGCGGCACACCGGCATGTGGTCATGGCGCTGGATGTGGCCTCTCAGCTGGGTCTGGCACAACTGACGATTGCAACCCAAAGCCCAGGCACCAAAGGCTCGGCGAATGAGTGACGCTGTGAGGGAGACCGCAAGTGACAGCGGCGTCCGGGCTGACGCCCGCCTGTACAGGCGTTTATTGGGCTATGTCGCGCCCCACACGGCGGTATTTGGCCTCAGTATTTTTGGTTTTTTGGTGTACTCCGCCGGTAACGTTTTATTGGCGGACCTCATCCAGTTTCTGCTGGACTCCCTCGGGGAGACAACCATGGGAAATCTGGGCCTCGTGGCCCGCGCCGCCCATTGGATATGGCCGCCCGGCGATGCCAGCACCCTTGATTATGCGCGCATTGCAGTACCAATCGCTGCAGTTGTGTTATCGCTGGGGCGTGCCACTGGCTTTTTTATTGGCTCCTATTTCATGCATGTGGTGGCGCGCTCTGTGGTGCATACCATTCGTACCGACTTATTTGACACTCTATTGCGTGTACCAAAGGCGCACTACGATCGCTACACCAGCGGCAGTCTCATCAGCAAAATTACGTTTAACGTAGAGCAGGTGTCTGGCGCGGCCAGTGAAGCGCTAAAGATACTATTGCGAGAGGGATTAACCGTCATCGCGTTGGTGGGCTATATGCTCTACCTCAATTGGCGATTAACACTAGTTTTTTTCGCCGTAGCGCCGGCAATCGGTATTGTCGTGTCTGTTGTGGGCCGCCACTTTCGCCGTTATAGCCGTCGTATCCAGGATTCCATGGGTTCCGTCACTCAAGTCAGCGGAGAGACCCTCGGTGCTTTTGACACGGTGCGTATTTACGGCGCGGAACAGCAGCAGAGTGAGCGTTTCCATGAAGCCAGCCTGTTCAATCGCAATCAGAGCCTAAAACTCGCCTTTGTACAGGCGGTATCCACCCCTGTCATACAAACGCTGCTGGCATTCGCTTTGGGTGCGCTGTTCTGGTTCGCTTTAGAGCCGTCTATTTTGTCGGGATTTTCGGCGGGCTCTCTGGTGGCGTTTATTACCGCTGCTGCTCAACTGGGGAAACCTATTCGCACGCTGAGTGGCATCCAAAGTGTCATACAGCGAGGTTTAGCGGCGGCGGAAGATGTCTTTGATCAGCTCGATGCACAGTCTGAGCCCGATGGCGGCAGCCTCTCGCTTGCACGCAGTCGCGGTGACATTCGTCTAGAGCAGGTTGGCTTTCATTACCCGGGTACTCAACGTACCGCCCTTCAGGATATATCGCTGACCCTAGCGGCAGGAGAGACGGTCGCGCTGGTTGGGCGCTCCGGGAGCGGTAAATCGACACTGGTGCAGCTGTTGTTGCGCTTTCACCAGCCCAGCTCGGGCACGATTTTTCTTGATGACACCGCTATTAACGATTACCGGCTCGCTGACTATCGGCGACAGTTTGCCGTGGTGTCCCAATCGATCGATATGTTCAGTGACAGTATTCGCAACAACATCGCCTTCGGTGGCTTGGCCGATGCCAGTGATGATGCCATCCAGCGAGCCTGTCAACATGCCCATGCCGATGAGTTTATCGACGCATTGCCCGACGGCGTGGATACGGTATTGGGAGACGGGGGTGGCGGCCTATCAGGTGGTCAGCGGCAGCGGCTGGCCATCGCCAGGGCCCTACTGAAAGACGCCCCTGTGCTCATTTTGGATGAGGCTACGTCAGCCCTCGATACCGAAAGCGAGGCGTACATCCAAAACGCTATCGATACCATTACCTGTCATCGAACGACACTGATTATTGCCCATCGGTTGGCCACCATTGAGCGCGCTGATCGTGTGGTGGTACTCGATGGTGGCCGCATTGTTGCGCAGGGCCCCCACAGGGAATTACTGGCCAATAACGCACTCTACGCTCGACTTTATCAGGGGGGAGATTTAGTCGAGACCGGCGACGTCAGTGGCGGCGATAGTGAGTAACGGGCAATACCAACTGGAGTCGTGGATTACCCGAGCGTGGTACGACCAAAGCCCGGGTTGGCTTTGGTGCCTATTACCCCTGAACCTAATGTTTCGCGCTGTGGTGGCTCTGCGGCGTTCGCGCCATTTACGTCACCCAGCCGCACCTAGCCCTGTGCCCGTCATTGTTGTCGGTGGCATCACCGTGGGCGGCACCGGTAAAACCCCCGTATTGCTGGCGCTCGCCAAGGGATTGACCCTGCAGGGCCTCAAGGTTGGCGTTGTTAGTCGTGGCTACGGTGGGGCGGTGTCAGATAGCCCTATTATGGTCGAGGCCACATCGAGTGCAAAAATGGTGGGCGATGAGCCTTTGTTGTTGGCCCGTGCCGGGTGCACGGTTGTGGTTTGTCAGCGGCGAGCTCGAGCGGTGGCTCATTTGGCTCAAAATACTGACGTTCAGGTGGTCCTGTCTGACGATGGCTTGCAACACTATGCCATGGCCCGTGACTTCGAAATAGCGGTACTCGATGCCAAGCGTCGCCTGGGTAACGGCTGGATGTTGCCAATGGGGCCGCTGCGCGAGCCCGCGTCTCGACTTGATGAGGTGGATTGGTTGCTGGTGCGTAACGGGGACGAACCGGATACCGGTTTTCGCTATCGTCCCAACGAGTTTTACCACTGTGCTACTGAGACGACGCTGACCATAGAGGAAGCGGTGGCGCATTGGCGCAACAAGAGAGTGCTGGCGGCAACGGGTTTAGGGCAGCCTGAACAGTTTTTTGAGGTACTTGAGAGGCTGGGTTTGGTCCCACAGCGTCACAGCGTATCGGATCATGCTGAGCTCGATACCTCGACCCTTGAGAGCTACGACGCGGAGGTTATTGTGGTCACCGAGAAAGATGCGGTGAAGTTGTCATCGTTAGCTGAACGTAGTGTGGCTCCGCGGCTGTGGGTTCTGCGTATAGAAGCACTGCTACCGCAACGTTTAATTGACACCATTGCGCAGCAGCTGGGTACTGGAGGCACGGTCTGATGTTTCACGTGGTTATTCCCGCGCGTTTTAATTCGACGCGACTGCCTGGCAAGGCCTTGGTGGATATCCACGGCTATCCCATGGTCTACTGGGTATGGCAAAGGGCTCTGCAAGCAGCGGCTGCCTCTGTCATTGTTGCCACCGATGACGAGCGTATAGAGCAGGCCATGACGTCACTGGGGGCAGACGTGGTAATGACCCGTGCTGATCATCCCTCGGGGACCGATCGTCTGGCGGAGGTCGCTGAAACCATGGCCTGGCCTGACGATACGATTATCGTCAACTTACAGGGGGATGAGCCCCTTATGCCAGCGAGTAATCTCTCAAGAGTGGCCGAACTGCTTGAGGATAACCCCTCCGCCGCGGTAGCTACGTTGGCTACACCCATTAATGATTGCCACGAGTTCAGCGATGAGTCTGCGGTGAAAGTGGTCTGTGATTATCGCGGTAGGGCGCTGTATTTTTCTCGAGCATCGATACCTGCCGAGCGTGGTGTGGCACCGGCGAGTCCCGCAAACAATGCCTTGGCTAGTGCAAAGCGGCACATTGGCCTCTATGCCTATCGCAGCGGATTCCTGCGTCAGTTCATACACTGGACACCCGCACCCATAGAGCAGCTTGAGGGCCTCGAGCAGCTTCGCGCCCTGTATTACGGCGAAACCATTATGGTATCTGAGCCGGTGTTACCGGTGCCTGCGGGGGTCGATACACCTGATGATTTGGCGCGTGTCAGGGCATTGCCAAGGTCGTATTTTGATACCTGAAGCCGACGTATCCCTGACTGAACATCATTACCTTGGGCTGCAATCATCAGCCCAGTATTACTGTGTTCTCACCGATGACAGCCAAGCTCAATCCTTGTGGCACTGGGCAAACTCACACCATATGTCCATAACGCCCCTCGGTTCGGGTAGCAATGTGGTGTTACAAGCGCGCTTGCCGGGTCTTGTGGTGCACGTGAAAAACCGCGGTGTGACCCTTTTGTCAGAAACAGCCACCTCGGTCGAGCTGAGGGTCGCGGCCGGTGAAAATTGGCATGAATTGGTCATGACCTGTGTGACAAAGGGTTACTTTGGTCTTGAAAATTTGGCGCTGATTCCGGGCACCGTCGGCGCCGCACCGGTGCAGAACATCGGTGCTTATGGCGTGGAGGTGTGTCGCCATATTACTGCGGTCAACGTGCTGGATTTGGCGTCGGGGGCACCGCTGCGCCTGGATAATGGAGCCTGCGATTTCAGATACCGGGACAGCATTTTCAAAAGCCGTGAACGGGGTCGATACCTTATTTTGTCGGTAGACTTTGTCCTGTCAAAAATTGACCAGCCGCAGGTGGAGTATCCACCCTTAGTGGAGGCACTAACGGGTAGGTCTGCAACAGGGCGTGATGTATTGAACGCGGTGGTGGCGCTTCGTCGGGAAAAGCTGCCGGATCCGGAGCAGCAGCCGAACGTGGGTAGTTTTTTTAAGAATCCGCAGGTGAGTCCGGACGTGGCCGCGTCACTCATACAGGCTTGGCCCTACATGCCCCAATTTCCGGGGGCGGACACATGGGTTAAGTTATCGGCCGCGTGGCTACTCGAGCACTGCGGCTGGCGTGGTCGATCGATAGGCGGTGTCATGATGTCGGCACAGCATGCTCTGGTATTAGTCAATCAGTCAGCCATTGACGCCAATGCCTTGCTGTCCGCGGTCGAAACCATTGTTGCATCGGTCGAAGCCACATTCGGCGTGCGCTTGGTGATGGAGCCCGATGTCCTGGGCACCTCAGAGGCGACAATGGGATCCCAGCCGTCCGAACGTGGCACTATCATGGCCACTGATGGCAATGGAACCGTGGGCTAAAAGGCCGTGAGTCACTTTGATTACGAGGGGTTTTTGAAAACCCTTACAACCCGACCCGGGGTTTACCAGATGTATGACCGGGCTGGGGCCTTGTTGTACGTTGGCAAGGCGAAGAACCTGAAAAACCGTGTCAGCAGCTATTTTCGCGGCAGCGGGCTCAGCACTAAAACCCTGGTTTTGGTGAGTAAGATTGCCGATATACAAGTCACGGTAACAACCACAGAAGTCGATGCCCTGTTACTGGAACACAATCTTATCAAGGAGCATCGCCCGCCTTATAACATCGACCTCAAAGACGACAAGTCATACCCGTATATCTACCTGTCAAGCCACGATCGTTGGCCTCGGTTGGCCCTGCACAGAGGGCCCAAACGGCGCAAAGGCGAGTATTTTGGCCCTTACCCCAGTGCAGGCGCGGTGCGCTCGACACTGCACCTGTTGCAAAAGGTCTTGAAGGTAAGGCAGTGCCAAGATAGCTACTTTCGCAATCGCTCTCGACCCTGTCTGCAGTACCAAATTGGTCGCTGTACCGGGCCCTGCGTGGGTTTAGTGTCCGATGAAGCCTATGCAGAGCAGGTTGATAAAACGACCATGTTTCTAAAGGGTAAGTCGCAGGCGTTAATGGTGCGACTAGCCGATGAGATGGAGGCGGCGGCGGCTGAACTTGAGTACGAAAAAGCCGCAGAGCGACGAGACCAGTTGGCGCAATTGCAACAGGTACAGTCTGTACAGGGTATCGAGGGTGCGCGTGGTGATCTCGATATTTTTGCCGCCAGCTGTCAGTCCGGTGCGGCCTGTGTGCAGGTCTTATTTGTTCGCGAGGGGCGAGTATTGGGGAGCCGTACCTTTTATCCGCCCCTAAAGCTGGATGAGGATCCCGCACAAATTCTTGAGGCATTTCTCCCTCAGTTTTATCTGTCCGGTCGACAAACGATACCAGCAGAGGTCGTGCTGGGTGTGGCACCCGATAGCGCCGAGGCGTTAGAGCAAGCCCTAAGTCAGCAAGCTGGTCTTAAAGTAAGCCTGCGCAGCAAAGTGCGCGATGCCCGCGCCCGCTGGTTACAGCTGGCCCAGCAAACCGCCGATAACAACTTGTCGTCGCACTTAAGCGGCAAGCAAACGATGGCGGGGCGTTTGGAGTCACTGCGCAGCGAGCTCGATCTTGATGCCGCGCCAACCCGCATAGAGTGCTTCGACATCAGCCATAGCAGTGGAGAGGCTACCGTGGCGTCTTGTGTTGTATTTGATAGCGACGGTGCGCGAAAAGCCGATTACCGAACCTTCAACATCACCGGTGTGGCACCCGGTGATGACTACGCTGCGATGCAACAGGCCCTTGAGCGGCGGTTTAAGCGTTTGGCCAAAGGAGAGGGTCAACTGCCCAGCTTGTTGTTAATCGATGGTGGCAAAGGGCAGGTCGCCCAAGCCATGTCAGTGCTTGCAGAGTTGGATATCATCGCTGTAAAGGTCGTAGGGGTGGCCAAAGGTACAACCCGTAAAGCGGGTTTCGAGACACTTATTGACGGCGAAACGGGTCAAGAGCGGACACTGCGAGGTGACAATCCGGCGCTCCACTTAATTCAGCAGGTGCGCGACGAGGCACACCGTTTCGCTATCACGGGGCATCGGGCACGACGCTCGAAGGCGCGCAAATCATCAACACTTGAAGGCATTCCCGGGGTCGGTGCGAAACGTCGCAGAGAGCTACTTCGACATTTTGGCAGCGTGACAGGGGTCAGCGGCGCCAGCGTTCAGGAGTTGTGTAAAGTCGAAGGCATAAGCTCGTCACTGGCGCAGACCATCTACGATGTGCTGCACAGTGTCGACGATTAAACGTACACGCTATAACTGGCTGTCGTGCGGGGGCAGCGCTTAACGATAGCGCTGCAACAAATACTCGACACGGTCAGCAATGCTTTTTTCAAAGCGAGGCACAACCTGCGGATCGGTAACGGTCACCACATAGCCCGAGAAATCGACGCATCGGGCAGTGACCAGTTCCTCTTGGTCGATGCCAATATAACTCCATTCCACCTGGCTTTCGGTAACACTGTCGGGTTGGCCAATAGCCTGGGTGATTTGCTCGTACAGCGGCTTACAACGCGCCCCTAGTGAAAGCACCTGCAATTGCATTTGGTACGGTTCGTATTCCCCGGTGAACTGCATGCTTAGGGAGAAGTCGATTTTGTGCTGCCCTGAAAGCAGCAGTGCCTCGCTACTTAAATCATAGCGCTGGGCTTGCTGTTCTTCCATGCCCCGGCGTTCCACAGAGAGGCTTATGTTTCGAGCGGGAATGCGCTCGCCCACCTGGGATAGAAAGGGAAACTGAAAAGGTTGTTCTTGGTAAATGGCGCTGGGGAACCGCGCCGTAATACTAAAATAGTTGGCGGCCAGGGACAGCCCAGCAATGCCAACCTTGCGCTGCACAAAGCTATCGCCTATCAGGTCTTGTGCTTGCACAGACCCTGCTAATAATAGGGTCTGCACAATAAAGCCACTTAGGAGGCGCTTAGCCCTCGGCATTGATGACTTCTTCAAACAGCGTGCCGCCGGACCAATCCTCGCTGACGCCGCCGTTGCGCAGCTGTCGATAGCGTTCCACCACGGGCGCCGCTTTCGCTGCATCGCTGAAGTCCCACAAGTTCTTGGCATGGCCTTCAAGAATGAGATTGTAGACCGCGAGCTCTATCGCCTGGCGAACCGCGAGCTGCGGTGGCTCGTTGTAAGTCACCCCCGCTTCTGCCTGCAATAGCTCGTCCACTGCGATATAGCGGAACACCATGCCTTGCGTCGCCACCGAGTACACCGTCTTAGTGGCACTCACAGACGCAAGTACCTCGCCGCTTTGCACTGATACTGCCCGCAATGACACGGTCACCATATCCCTTTGGTACTGCCAATCGGCGCCCAAACCAAGCCAAGCCGCGCCTGCACCACCGGTGGTGAGATTGGTATCGTAGGCGACGATGCCGCCCTCGAGCATAAGACCCGCAAAGCGCAGCGGCGGCATGGCGGGCTGGTTGCCATCGGAAAACTCTTCGCGGGTACCACGAATGATTCGACGCTCCTGCAGCAGGTTATTGAGACCCGTCCGCTCGACTACGTTGAACCAGCTGCCATCACCCGCGGCCATCAGTGCATCGATGAGGAAATGGACTCCACCTTGCGTGACCGCCCTTGAGAACTCAGCGAAGTTGGTATTGGGTTTGTTTTGGCCTGTTAGATCTGGGTAGCCGTATACGCCGACGTCAATCTGACGCAGTGGCGCTGGCAATTCACGCAGGCCTAATTCGGCCGATGTAATGGCCGGCATGCGAGGTGACTCGCTACCCACTTTGAAGTAGGGGTCTAGGTTCAGGGTTTTGCAGCCACTCAGCACCAACAGGGTTGCTCCAAGCGCAACCGTCTTTGTCGCGCCCCGAACAGAGAGACTTTTCATTACCGCTATGCTCAACATTTCTTAGCCCCCGGTCACAGGTTGGACTGTGGGCAGCACGAGCTCCGTGGTGGTGCCGTCTTCATCGGTTAGCGTAATGTTAATGTTCTCGCCCGTGTTGAGAAAATCGATGGTGACGCCATCCACTTCAAAGGAACCCGCATCTTGTGCGTTGTCACCGAAAATAGCATCGGTAATGTCCCGGGATAACTCGGATAAGAGTCGACGTTCCAGTGAGCTGAGGAAATCGTCGACCGCATCGCGCTCTGTCCGCGTGGGCGTATGTTGATTCTCAATTTGGGCTGTGGAGAGATAAAATGTGCCGTTGAAAGAGTTGCCACCAAAGGTTGGATTGCGTGGCTGGTACACTAAATCGGCGTTAACGGTTTGAGCTAGAAGGGCAAAGCCCGCGGCATAGATAAATTTTACGATGTGGCTCACCTTTGGACCTCGCTAGGTTGCCTGTAGGAATGCTTAGTTTGTTGTCTGAATGATGGTGATTGGACGTGCGGCGCCGTTACCCCCAACGCGATTCAAAATCATACTTGTACCGACACCATTCTGAATATGTTCAATGCTGTGGCCACTGCCGTCAACGTTGATTTCTGAGTAATGGTTACTACCTGACTGGCGCTGTGACACGTCATTGTCGAAACCCTGGACGTTGAGCAGGCTTGTCATGTTGTCACCCAGTTGTTGGCTCAGCATGCGGTTGCCCGCACCTGACACCAGTGCATCTAGTGCATTCCCATTACCGCGCTGCGTAGCGCTCAAGGTATTACCGACTCCGCGCTCGCCGGCAAAGAAGGGCAGTTGGTCTAGTGATGACTCGGGTGCGGGGCCCAGAAGTGTCTCGCTGCCAACCACAATGGTCTCGTCGTCCCCAAGCTCATCGAGTTCGGCTTGGGTGATGTACACCTGTGCGAAAGAGCCAGCGGATAGCCCGCAAAGCATCGTGGTGAATGAAACTAGTTGTAGCAGCGCTCGCATGATGATCCCGTCGTGTCT
>CAJXNM010000011.1 GCA_913057135.1 uncultured Halieaceae bacterium | reverse complement strand
TTGGTGGCTGGGCGCAATACCTCAGGGGATGGCTTGTTACAAATGGCGGGGGCTCACAATATCGTGGACCACGAGGGCTGGAAGCCGCTCTCGCGAGAGGCCATGGTGGCGCTTGCTCCAGACTTCATTGTTATCTCCGAGCGAGGGGTAAACATGGCCGGCGGGCTCGCGAAACTGGTCGAGCACCCTGCATTTCGTCTAACCCCCGCTGTCCGCCATGATCGCGTCATTGTGATGGACGGCATGGCAATGCTCGGTTTTGGTCCTCGAACGGTCACGGCGGCGCGTGAGCTTCGGAATGCCCTATTACAGGACACCGCGAAGGATGCGGAAACATGAGCTCGGACAGTACATGGTCGCCCACGAGATCACTACCGATGGCTATGCGGCTGTTGCGTCAGACTCGACCCGCGCCGCTTTGGCAGCGCCACCTGTTATTGGTCATGCTGTGTTTGGGCACCGCATCGATCGCCGTCGGCACGGGCGCTGTCGACATACCCCTTGCAGCGCTTTGGCGGACTGATAGCTCTCTTACAACATTGCAATACACCGTTCTCACCGAATTGCGGTTACCGAGAGTGGTACTTGCGGCGGCGGTGGGCGCTACGCTTGCCGCCAGTGGCGCGGCGCTTCAAGGACTGTTTCGCAACCCCTTAGCTGAGCCGCAGCTCATAGGGGTATCCGCCGGGGCGGCGCTGGGCGCAATCTGTCTGATCGTGCTGGGTGATCAAATGGTACTGCCCCAGAGCGTGAGACCCTATGCGGTTTCACTGGGGGCTATTGTTGGCGCGGTCACCGTCACCGCGGCGTTGTATGGCATAGCCAGTCGGCGAGGCAGCAGCAACGTGACAACCATGTTGTTAATCGGCATTGCCGTTAACGCCATTGCCTCGGTGGGTATAGGTATCTTTACGTTTATTGCCGACGATGGCGAGCTTCGTTCACTAACCTTTTGGACCATGGGCAGTTTTGGTGGCGCCCAGTGGACGACGGTGGTACCTGTGTTGGTGCTGATTGGCAGCGCATTGGCTGTGTTGCTGCCCACAGGGCCCGATCTCGATCGGCTGCAACTCGGTGAGCTAGAAGCCAAGCGCCTTGGCGTGGCAGTAACAACGCTCAAACGGAAACTCGTGTTTGCTACGGCAATCGGTGTGGGTGCCGCGGTTTCGGTGTCGGGCATCATCGGTTTTGCGGGTTTGGTTATTCCACACATCGCGCGCATGCTCGTAGGTGTCCATCACTCTGTTCTGCTCCCCGCTTCCGCGGTTATGGGTGCCACACTGGCAATGGCGGCGGATACCGGCTCGAGAACCCTGGCCGCACCCACCGAAATCCCCGTCGGGTTGCTGACAGCGGCAATTGGGGCGCCCTTTTTTCTTTGGCTGGTGATGCGGACGAAAGCAAGATGACGCTGCACATCGACAACGCAGCAGTGAAGCGATCCGGTGCGGATATTCTCAGTGTCGAGACACTGCACATTAAACCGGGCCTGCTAACGGCCGTGGTCGGACCCAACGGTGCCGGAAAATCTACACTACTTTCGCTGCTCACCGGGGATGTTGCCCCCGACCGTGGTCGCGTGACACTCGATGGACAGGATCTACAGACGTACTCACCGATGGAGCTGGCCGAGCGACGGGCGGCTATTGGTGCCCCATCCGATCTAGCCTTTGGATTTACCGTTGCCGATGTCGTTAGCATGGGTTGGCTCCACGGCCGAACAGCCCGCCACCCGATATTCCGCGACGCCCTGCACAGGGTGCTTGAGCTTACCCAGCTTACGGCACTCGCAACGCGCAGGTATACGACACTCTCAAGTGGCGAGCGCCAACGGGTTCACTATGCCCGTGCCAGCCTCCAGCTTTGGCCAATGCACAATATCCCAGGGCCACGCTGGCTGTTTCTTGACGAACCCACCGCCAACATGGACGTGGCCCACGCCGTGCAGCTGCTGGCCGCATTGCAAGCGCGAGCTCGCACGGGCGATGGCGTCGTGGTTGTTGTGCATGACCTAGATCTGGCCGCCCGATACGCCGACCGAATCTTGCTAGTCTGCCAAGGACGGTTGCTGGCCGAGGGGTCGCCCTCACAGGTATTAACCTCTCAGCGGCTGAGCGCTGCCTACCGAACCCCAATCCACGCAGAGCAGCATGAGCACTTGCAGCGATTGGTGGTGATTGGCTGAATCGTTCGGAATTACGTCGAGACACGTCGGCAAGTGCCAGAATAGGCGAATAACTTTGGTTGCTCATACCTGTCCTCCTATAGCGATACGATAGGCCAGAAATGCTCAGAAAACCTAGGTCAGTCCATACTACCTAAAAACGTGTTCAAAACTAGTTAACCACTACATAATGGACTAGCTACGCCAAGGTGGATTGGTACAAGCGATCTCCACAACCGTGCCGCAGGGGGAATGCCAGCCAGTTGACAGTGCCGCATTGTTAACGAGCAGCGGCTGTATAGGTTCTCTCGCCCATCCTAGATCGGTGTAAACGTTGACCAATTCATAAAAAAACCGCGGGGCCTAAGCCTTCCGCGGTTTTAAATGGGTGAGATAGCGCGACGACGTCACGCTAAGCCCAGCTTACATGCTGTATAGAATGTCCAAGCCGTAGGTTGCAGGCGCACCGTACTGATGCAGGTGCAACCCAAGGTCAGGACCGAAGCCATAACCGAAGGTGCGGTACTCTTCGTCGGTTATGTTGCGGCCCCAAGCGGCTACGGTCAGCATGCTGCCAGAGTCCATGGTGTAGTCCCAGGCGAGACGCGCGTTCATGATGTGCCGCTCTTGGTTCTCACGCAACTGGTAGGCAACGGGCAAGTCGGCTACGCGATCGCCGTTGGTATCGTAGGCACCGGTATCAGCGGGAATCGATACTGTTTCCGTCTGCCAAGCACCGTTAATAGAGGCTGTCAGGCCATGCTTAGCATTACGCAGCAGCTCCCAGTCAAGGCTGTAGGTGATCTGGTCGTCGGGGCTTAAACCGCGACGGGCAATACCGTTCATGTTGAGGGAAGCGCCGGTCGGTACCACATTGGCAGGGTAAGTGTCGAAGTTACCGTTCAGACGCATGTAGTTAACGTTGGCAACGACACCTTCGGTGACCTGCCATGTCAACGACAACTCTGCACCACCACGCTCGGCATCACCCGCGTTGCCCACGCCGCTGGTGATTCGACCATCGGTTGTCTGTACCTGGTTGATTTGCAGGTTGTCGTACTCGTATAGGAAGGCGGCGTAGTTAAATCGCACCTTGCCGTCAAACAGGGTTGATTTGATACCAATCTCGTAGTTGGTCATCTCCTCTTCGTTGAAGGAATCTGGGCCACCTGCGTAGTTTTCACCGTTGAAGCCGCCACTTCGGTAACCGGTTGAGTAGGTACCGTACATATTCAAGTCATCAGAGAAGTTGTACTTCACGGTCAGACGACCCGACAGATTGTCAAAGTCCTGAGAGGCGGTCTCTCCGAAGAACGCTCGGGGCGCAATACTGTCAGCCGGTGCACTGTTATCGACGTAGCCATTCGCTGGATTAAACGTTGCAGGGTCGTTACCGCTTAAGACGTGCGTGAAGTAACGGGTAAACAGATCAGGGTTGCCCCGATGGTTGTAAGTTACATCCTTCGTTTCTTCGGTATAGCGTAGGCCCGCAGTCAGGTCCCATTTGTCGAGATGCCACGTAGCCTCACCAAAGACAGCAAATGCCTCAGAGGCGTTGTCATATGATGTTGTGCTAGTGCCCGCCAAGGGGAAGGTCGCGTTTTGTCGGTTCTCGAAACGTCCTTCGTCCTCGTAGTAGTAAAGGCCTGCTACGTAGTCGACGTTTTGAGTCGATCCAATGAACTGAATTTCCTGCGAGAACTGGTCGAACTCGGCGTCTGAGTAGAAGTTATAAACGGGCGCTTTGCCATTGGCATTGATGGCACCGATCATCGATAGACCCAGTCCGAACTGTGACGCCGCGTCTAGACCAGGGATGGGAACCGACCCAAATAACAGACCACCGATGGTGGACAGAATAAGATCGTGCTGAACACCGCCCACGGCAGAGTTATCCATACCGTCCAAGTCTGAAGACTGGCGGTTCAATACATCACGATAGCCGGTAATCGACTTTACTTGCAGTGAGTCGGACACATCCCAAGTCAGGGTTAAGCTGTGCATTTCCGCTTCGCTGAGGTTGAAAGAGTCAGTATCTGTGGACCCTTGCGCCGTGCGCGAATCGTAGTTGGCTAGGCGATCGGCAGAAAATGCCTGATAGCCTTCAGTCCAGCCCACGAACTGCTCAAGCTGCGGCAGAGGCGGCAAGAAGCCGAATTGCAACGCCTGTGCTACGCCGCCACCAATGGCACCCACCTGCGCTGCGCGTGAGCCGCTGAGAATGGTTACCGCACTGGGCACGCCTTCAGCACCCAAAATACCCGCCGCGTTAGGGTTTAAGCCCACCACGTTCTGCATTTGGCTTAGCTCATCGATCTCATCGTTGGCATAGGAGTAATTAACGGTAAAGGTATCTGAAGGAGCAAACTGCACCGCTACTCGATACCCCTGACGGTCGATGTTCTCAAAGCCAGTCACATCGCTGTTACTGTTGTCGTAAAAGGGATCGCGATCGCGGGTGTAGGCTGACACGGCTACACTTAAATCGTCGCTTAGAGGCACATTTACCCGACCCTGATAGGATGAGTAATTAAAGTTACCGGCGGACACCTTCAAATCCATACCGAATTGATCAGTAGGCTTTTTAGTGATGAAGTTAACCGCACCACCGGTGGAGTTACGGCCATACAGCGTCCCTTGAGGACCCCGCAGAATCTCAACGCGCTCCAAGTCCATGGCGTCAATGCCGTTAGCAGTGCCCTTACCAATGAAAACGCCGTCCACATACAGGGCGTTGGCGGGATCCTGCCACAGGGCGTTCGAGTTACCCGAACCCACACCACGGATATTAAGGCTAATGTTGCCTCGAGATGCGGGTGCCTCGTATCCCTGCACACCCGCTGCAGTGTCGAACAAATCGGTAAGGGTCATTACGCCGCGACGCTCAATGGCCTCGGCATCGAACGCTTCCATTGCAATAGCCGTATCCTGCAAGCTGGCCTCTCGGAATTCAGCGGTCACTACCACCTCTTCCAGTTGCGCGAGCGCGGGTTGAGCCGCAGCCACAGCACTTACCACCGCTGTGGTTAAGAGGGATTGTCGGGTCGTCAATTTCATGGCTTCACCTTATGGTTTATGGTCTTGGGTTTTGGAGTGTGTTGTTGTGTTCGCCTCTGCCAACCTCACTCAAAGCTGACTGAGGTCGTGGTGGGACCGATTGGCCGCCGTTATTGAAAAACGTTGGTGCAAATGCCCTGTGGTATCACCCATGTACTCGGAGATGATGCGCCGTTGAGAAAAATGAACTCGCCCCTCTTCCACACTGAAATGGTCAAAGTAGCGTCCGGTCGCTATGAGCCGCGGCGCCACGTCGCCTGCATTCAGAGTGACCTGATAACGGGATCGAGCAAGCAAACCCTGATCATCACCTTGCACAATGACATTGGATGTCCAGTGGGTTGTGCCGGGGGTTCCAGAGCTAGCATCGACAATCACCGTCTTTTGGTAAAAGTCCGTCACCTCGCTCGCCCCGCGCAAAGACAAGCCACCCGGAACAAAGTGGATGTTTCCGCGGGCAAATAACGCGCCGAGACCGTCGAAGTCTCCCTCGTCGATCAACTCCGCGTAGCGGTACACTAAATTTTCGGCCTGCCGGAACAGATCCATGGACCTTCTCTTACTTTTATTTATTGCTTCGATCCTACGATCGAGCAGACTGCGGGTGAACAACCAAATCCGTCAGAGTGCTGTACAACAACGATCAAATTCATGAGCTGCTCGCTCATCAGACACCTGACAGCACTATGATCACCTTTGGCGAATATGCTTTGGCCGTTCACTCGGCTGGGCGTTCCTTGGGCTGCAGCACCGCTTGCATCTGCTGGAAAATACGATCGAGGTTGAACGTAGGCGTGGCCTGCCGTGGCGGAAATGCGCGGTAGGTCATCAACCAGTCCCGAACGACCTCTTGCATGGGCGCAAATATCCACAGCTGGTCTGCCATGAATCGGCCGTAGCCGCTCGCGTCCAGTGATTCTTCGAACGGGTCAGAACGCAGATGAATCATACGAGGAAAGGCGAACGTACTTCGCGCTTCCGTGCTTGCCCAGGCGTCCGCACTAGCAAAATGTATCTTCCAATCCCGCCAACGCAGGGCATTCAAGTTTGCGTCGTCATCAAAATAGAACACGGTTTCTCTAGGCCCCTCGCCCTCGCCGGCGAGGAGCTCAGTCATGTCAAAGCCATCGAGATGAACTTTGTAAGTCTTGTCACCCGCGACAGCGCCCTCTTTCAATTGCTCCGCAATGTTCGGATTCCCAGCAGCACGTACGAGGGTCGGGAACCAGTCCATATGATGGAAGATGTCATTGATGATCGTGCCGGGCTCAACTAAACCGGGCCAACGAACTAACAGTGGGACGCGGAATCCACCTTCCCAAGTAGAGCCCTTGGCACCGCGGAACGGCTCGACCCCACCATCGGGGTAGGTAAATGTTTGTGAACCGTTATCGGTCGAATAAATAACGATGGTGTTGTCAGCGATACCCAACTCATCGAGGGTGTCGAGCAACTTACCGACCCAAAAGTCGTGCTCAACCATGCCATCAGCATACAGACCGTATCCAGACGCTCCCTCCCAACGGGGCGCAAGACGTGTCCAAACGTGCATACGGGTCGAGTTGTACCACGTGAAGAAGGGTTTCCCCTCGGCATGGGCACGCTTCATGAAGTCGATGGCTGCCTCAGTAAACTCCTCGTCCACGGTTTCCATGCGCTTGCGCGTCAAGGATCCCATATCTTGAATCTGGCCATCCGCAGAGGCTTTGATGATGCCCCGCGGCCCGTATTTCTCTCGGAACTCAGGATCTTTCGGGTAGAAGTAGGTTTCGGGCTCCTCTTCGGCATTCATGTGGTAGAGGTTGCCAAAAAACTCATCGAAGCCGTGGGCTGTCGGCAAAAAATGATCTTGATCACCCAGGTGGTTCTTGCCGAATTGACCGGTTGCATAACCCTGGTCACGCAAAAAAGTGGCTATGGTGGGGTCCTCTGACGACAAGCCAATAGGGGAACCAGGGCGCCCCACCTTTAAAAGGCCTGTTCGAAAGGGATGTTGCCCGGTAATGAATGATGACCGACCAGCGGTGCAGCTTTGTTCGCCGTAGGCGTCGGTAAACAATGCGCCCTCGTTGGCAATTCGATCGATGTTTGGCGTGCTCCCGCCCACTAATCCTCGGTGGTAAGCACTGATATTGTAGACACCAATGTCGTCTCCCCAGATCACCAAAATATTGGGTTTATCCTGACTCAAGGCTGGCTGAGTGAATAACCCATTTAGGCAAATGACGAATGTGCAAGCGAGCCAACGGGGTAACTTCATAGAGGTTGTCACAACATCTCCTATGACTGATCAACAGTTTTTTGTTTTCAATGTTGTAACGCCAAGAGGGTTTGCTCGACCACTGGCAAAAGGACTACAACACAGTGCGGGTATACATCGACAATTTAGAATCTACCCCGACGTAGCTGTGGACTTAGTCGTAAATTGCTCACGCCAAGCAGAGGGTGTCATGCCGGTCCACTGTCTAAAGGATCGACCGAAAGAACTGGGCTCCGTGAAGCCTAGGCGTTCGGCAATATCACCCAATTTGGCCTGGGAATCTGACAGGTAGTCTTTGGCGATATCGCAGCGAAGTTCATCTTTTAACACCTGGAAGCTGGTTTCTTCCTCAAGTAATCGACGCCGAAGACTGGACTCAGATAAATGCAAACGTGCGGCAATATCCGAGAAGCCGGGCATACCTTTACTGAAGTCGCTACCCAGCAAGCGTTTAACCGCCTCACCGACCGAGGCAGGACGCTGTTCAATCTGGATTAACTGCAATACTGTCTCGTCGAGAAACGCCTGTAGCGATTCGTAATCTTGAACGACGCGATATTCCAGGACCGACGACTCAATATGCAAATAAGTTTGTACGGCGTCGAAACTCGGACGAACGCCCATCACAGATGCAACTGCCTCGGCATAACTATCGCTCACCGATGGGCCCGCAATACAGGCGGCATCTGCTTTGATGGGATGACCCACAAGCCAGCTGACGAGCCCATGCCAGACCAACAGACCCGAGGTAAGGGTCACTGCCTGCGCGCCAGTGCTCCGGTACCAATGTTGAGGAGCGAACAGCGACGTCACATCCTTGGCGGTCCAATGAAAGTGCAAGCGGATGTGCTCACCGCGGTCTTCAAGTGTCACCTTATTGCCCGTGACAGGCTCTAGCACACAAGAGAACCGCTGCGCTTTTTCGAGAGCCTCCCTCAGCGTGGCACTGCCAATGACGGCTCGGCACAGCATCTCGAAGGCATCGGTACCTACCCCCGCAGCCCAGGGGACACGAGAGTTCAATGCCTGCAGCGCCAATACCGCCTTTTTGTAGAAGCGGGAATAATGCAGCGCTGGCAATCTGCTGACTGGGTCCGACAGTGCGATATCCGCAACACTCAGCCCCGCGCTTCTTGCGACCTCATCGGCATCGATGCCGACCGCCTGAAGGTAGCGCATTAACTGCTGGAACTTCTCACACGCCAGTGTAGGAGCCGTCATTCCCGTTCCCCTCGCCTGTGCCAATGAACGAATTTGTCTATCAAATAGACGGATGTTGTCTTGGCCGGCGTTTACGCCCTTGGCTACTGTGTAGTCGCCGGACTTTATTGTCGTTTTATCCAAAGCAATAACATAAGAGTATTCAAATGACGCCCTCCGAGCTCAAGCATTATTTACTCCACGGTGGTACCACAAACGGACTAGCGAACGCGGTCGCCAACGGCGCTATCTGTTGGTTTCTCATCAAACACAAGGGTGACGTTACTTGGTGGGGCCACAACAATTTTGGCGGCGACCTATTGGCCACGGCATTGATCTTGCCCTTTATCGTCACACTCATCGTCATCCCGCTGCAGCGCGCCAAACGCCGTAAAGGAAAGCTCTCCTCCCCGGACATCAACGCTCTCCCAAGCTACCTTAGCTGGGTACTGCGCATGCCAAAAAACCTATGGGCTCGAGCAAGCCTTTTCGGCCTTATTGGAACTGTGGCCATCGCCGCCCCGACACTGCTTGCGCTGTTCCTTGCGGGTACAACGGCGTTTACCCCCATGCAGTACGCCATCTTCAAGGGCTTGTGGGCGGGGTTACTGGCGGCGATATTGGTCTGTCCCATGATCACCCTGGCCTTGGTCGATGAACGACTAGTCGATGAACTTGAACAGGAGCCCGCTCCCCAATGAAATACCCGCATCTCGCCAGCCCAGGCCGTATTGGTGCGCTAACGCTGCCAAACCGATTCATCATGACAGCCATGGGCTCGAATTACGCCGAGGAAGACGGACGCTGCGGTGAACGGTTAAAAGCCTATTACGAAGAACGGGCTCGAGGCGGCGCGGGTCTCATCATTTTGGAGACCTCATCGATTGTGTGGCCTGCAGCGTGCTCTATGCCGAATATGGTGGGCCTGTCCCATGACAATTTTCTACCCGATTTGCAGGATTTAGTCTCCCGCGTACACAAACACGGTAGCCGTATCGCTGCCCAGCTCAATCACAGTGGCAAGGTCTCACAGGAAGACGTAGCCGCCGGACGGCCGCTCATGGTGCCATCGCTGCCCCCGAAAGCGGGTAGTGGCATGTTCAAATTACTCACCCAGGGGGAGATTCGCCACTTCATTAAAATGGCGGGCCCCGATGGCAAGGGTGCACGCTATCAGGTGGTCACCGAAGAAGACATTGCCGGTATCGTTCAGAGTTTCGCTGACGCCGCCGAGCGCTGCCAGCGCGCTGGTTTCGATGCGGTGGAAGTCCACGCAGGACACGGTTACCTGCTGGCTGGGTTTCTGTCGCCCGCCTTCAACCAACGGGAGGATCGCTACGGGGGTTCGCTCGAGAATCGCGCCCGCTTCCTCATCGAGGTTATCACTGCTATCAAGCAGCGCTGCGGTAGTGATTACCCGGTGCTCGTTCGTCTGGATGCCATGGAGTACCGCATTGATGGCGGCATTCGACCAGATAGCTTTATTTCGGTTGCGAAACTTGCAGAGGATGCCGGGGCCGATGCCATTGATGTCAGTGCCTATGGCAATACCAGCATTGGTATTGCCTTCACGGAAGCGCCTCTGGTGCATCAGCCCAACGGTTACCTAGCATTTGCACAGGCCGCCAAAAAAGTTTTGTCAATTCCTGTGATGGCGGTCGGGCGAATCGAACTTGATAGTGCTGAGTCAGCCATCGCGAACGGAGATTACGATTTTGTGGGGCTTGGCCGAAAAATCTTGGCCGATCCCGCGCTGCCGCAAAAGGTAACCAGTAATCGCCCTGAGCAGATTCGCCCTTGTATCTACTGCTATATTTGCGTGAGCCAAATCTTCATTAACCAACCCATGATGTGTGCGGTTAACGCCGATATGGGGCATGAGCACACGGGTTTAATCGCCTGCGATAGCACCGGCGCTGTAAAGGGCGATCGTCCACGTCATGTTGTCGTCGTAGGCGGCGGCCCTGGTGGTATGGAAGCTGCGCGACGGCTGGCGCTTGGGGGCCATCGGGTGACGCTGATGGAAAAAGCGCCGGACCTTGGGGGCACCGCACGCATCGCCGCACTGGCTTATGAACCCAACGGCCGACTAGTCGATTGGCTGTCGGCTGAACTCAAACGACTTAATGTCGCGGTACAACTGAACACCCAAGCAACCATAGAGGGTCTCAAGGAACTTGTCCCCGACCAGGTCATTGTGGCCACAGGAGCACGTCGAGAAGCCCCCGATATACCCGGCAAAAACCAGCGCCACGTGTTCGACGGTGAGCAGATGCGCAGTCTGTTACTGGGTGGTAAAACCGATGCCATCACAAAACTGAATGTACTTGAGCGCGCCATGGTGGTTATTGGCCAGGCCATAGGGGCTACCCGCTCCATAGGCTTGGTGCGCTGGTTTAGCCGCCTTTGGATGCCAGTGGGCCACCGGGTGATCATTGTTGGCGGTGGCTTAGTGGGTATCGAGCTGGCTGAGTTCCTCGTTGAGCGAGGTCGTCTGGTGACAGTGCTTGACCCGGACGAAAAGCTAGCGCCAGAACTCAGTATTGTACGGCGGGCTCGCGTACTCCATGAACTCGAGGCCCATGGCTGCTCTATGTACTCCAATGTCAGCAATGTGCGTTGTGAGCGCCATCGGGTTACCTATGAGCATGATGGCGAGCAACACAGCGCCGCCGCCGATAGCGTCATCCTAGCCTTGGGTGCAATGGGCGATACTCGGGTAGCCGATAGCTTGGCAAACGCGGGGCTTTCCGTGAGCGTTGTCGGCGATTGTGGTCGTGTCGGTTATATCGATGGGGCCATCCACTCGGCCCGCGAGGTCACCGAAGCGTTAATGACACAGTGGCAACAAGGTGCAGACGCGGCTGCCAGCCACGCCCCTACCCCGGAACCCTTGGCAAATACAGCCTAGGAAGTCTCCTTCGCCACGACCCAGCACCCTTGGCAGACACAGCCTAGGAAGTCTCCTTCGCCACGGCCCGCCCTTTCTGGCGGGCTCTAGACCGAGTCGGCCGCCTGTTTAGCCAAGTGCAAAAACACCGGCACCTCGCCGCCGCCATCAACCGCCAGTGATGCCCCGGAAATATAGCTTGCCCGCTCTGAGCACAGCATAAGGGTGGCATTAGCCACATCGTTAGGGGTGGCCATACGCTTCAGTGGCAACATATCCGCCACCTGTCGAAAGCCCTCGTCACCGCCGTAGTGCTCAACCCCCGCCTCGTTATGGACCAGTCCAACGATGAGCGCATTGACGCGAATATCTGGCCCCCACTCCATCGCCAATGACTGTGTAGCGCTGAGCAAACCCGCCTTGGCGGCCCCATAGGCGGTTGTACCGGGCGAGGGCCGCGCACCGCTGACGCTGGCAATATTGACGATACGCCCGGGCTGTGAATTGGCGCTGAGCGCCGAATATGCCTGTTGTGATAACACCAAAGGCGCCAGCAGATTCAGTGCTAGGATTTTTTCGGTGAGCCGAGGTGATGCAGAGGCCGCTTCAATCGGCGGACTACCACCCGCGTTATTAACCAAAATATCGATACCACCCCATTGGGATAAGGCCTCATCGATCACCGATTGGCTCGCTTCTGCATTGCGTAAGTCGGCACTGACAAAGAGCGCCTCGCGCCCGGCAGCGACGATTGCTTGTTCCGGGGCACGGCGGCCACAGGCTAATACCCGTGCACCAGCCTCGAGGAAGGCCTCACAAATGGCGCGACCAATATGCCCGGCACCACCCGTCACGATGACCCGTTGCCCTTCAAATTCCAGCATTGAGTGAACTCCTTGAGCTACACGTAGGGGGGCGTGATGGTTGAGGTGTTATCAACCGCGATCGCCGCACCATTGATGTGCCGTGAATCGTCGCTGGCTAAGAACACGACCACATCGGCAATGGCTTCGGGGTGGGCCGTAAACCCTGCGGCGGTGGCACGCTGCTCATCTGACATAGCGGGCGGCTCACCGGGAATATCCATGACCATGGGCGTCATAATGCCATCGGGATGCACCGAGTTGCAGCGCACGCCATAACCCTGTTTGCGTGCATATACCGCTGTGTTCATGGTCAAACTGCGCACAGCAGCCTTTGATGCCGTGTAGGCGCAAAATTGTGGATGCCCGGTCATGGCCGAGGACGATGAGATATTCACAATAGAACCACCGGACGCGGCCATAAGCCCCAGTAAATGTTTGTGACTTAAAAACACCGACTGACAATTCACCGCCATGACACGGTTAAAGTCCTCGAGGGTTTCGGTTTCCACGTTATAGGCCCGCAAAATAGCCGCGTTATTGACCAGCACCTGTAAGCCGCCAAAGCGCTCGACAAGCCATGACTTCAGTGCCAGCCAATCACTTTCACGGCTGACATCTTGTTGAAAGAACTGACATCCCGTGGCGGCGGCCAAAGCGGCACCCCGCTCCTCATCCAAATCGGTGATGACAACCCGGCCCCCCAAAGCGGTAAGCTTCTGGGCAATGGCTTGCCCTAGGCCACCACAACCGCCGGTTACCACGGCCACTTTTTCATTCAGATCGTGCTGCTGGCTCATCTTTTATCCCCCTGCGTACCTTATTGATAGGTACCTTTAACATTTGGTGCCTTTCAGTTTCAGTGCTTTGATTTCCGAATTCTTTTAGTGTCACCACTTTCCAGTTGACGTCATTTATTTGGAGTTACCACCATGACCACAACCGTCGTTAAACATCCCACAGACTTACTGTCGATGGTCGGGACACAGCTTGGGCCCAGCGCCCCCCTTACCATCACCCAAGAACGCATCGATCAATTTGCCGATGCTACCGGTGACCATCAATGGATCCATGTCGACCCGATAAAAGCCGCCGATGGCCCTTTCGGCAAAACCATTGCCCACGGTTACTTAACCTTATCCCTCGCTAACTGTTTTCTACCCGAACTGCTTCAGGTTGAGCAGGTATCCATGGGCGTGAACTACGGCGCCGAAAAAATTCGTTTTCCGTCAACAGTCCCCGTGGACGCCAGTATTGTCGCCAGCGGTGAAATCATCAGCGCCGAGGACAATAAGGGCGGCGTAAAAGTCGTTATTCGCATCACCATCAGCGTGGAAGGCGCCGAGCGCCCCGCCTGTATCGTTGACACCATTAGTATCTTCTACCCCTAACAGCGGCAAACATCATTGTGCACGATTGTGCGCGGCGCGCTCAGAGCTTGAAGACGCGCTGCGCATTCTCCCGCAGAAATTTTGGCCACACCTCGTCCTTGAACGGCACATTGGGCATGTCGCCGAAGATGCGCTCAAGTGACAGGCCCATGGGGAAGTAGCCCGCATACATGACCTTGTCGGCGCCTCGGGTATTGGCGAAATGCACAATATTTTCCGGGTAGTGCTTCGGCGCAAAGGCACTGGTCATGTAGTAAAGATTGGGGTACTTCAACATTAATTTCCACGCCAGATCGGTCCAGGGCTCGCCACCATGGCGCATCACAACCCGCAGCTCGGGGAAGAACCAGCAGATCTCATCGAGATGCTCAACTTTTTGTGGCTCCATCGGTATGCGCGGACCGGGTACACCCACACAGGGGCAGAACGGAATATCCAGGTCGATGCAGGTAACGAAAACCGGGTACCACTTCTTGTCGGCTAAGGATACTTGAGGGCACAGCCCAGATGGGAACGCCGTAACCGCCTTCAAGTCGTATTCTTCGTGCAGACGACGAATCTTGCGAACTTCATCCATGCCTCGATTAGGGTTGGCGTCGTAACAGGCGATAAACCGATCCGGGTGCTTTTTGACCGCTTCGTTTTGAGTGAAATACTGATCTTCGTCGACACCGATCATGGCCTTTTCAATATTGAATTCGTCCATTTTTTCCAGGGTGTACGCGATGTAGTCGTCTCGCTGACCCACCTTCGGCAGGTCTTTGAACATGTACTGCGCTGGCATTTGAAACATCTGCCGGCTCTGCTCATCCATTAACAGCGGTTTAATAAAATCGTAGTAATTCGAGGTGTCGTTATTGGGCACCGCAAGCATCAAATCGATGACAGGTACATCTGTGGGCATGGGCATAACAGTTACTCTCTCAGGCCATTGGCCAGTTAATAATTAGGCGCCTGTATCCATCGCAGGGTAATCGGTATACCCCGCTGCACCGGTCCCCGCATAAATGGTTTTCTTATCCATCTTGTTCAGGGGCGCATCAGCGGCAAATCGCTGGGCGAGATCGGGGTTGGCAATATAGGCTCGACCGAACGACACCGCGTCCACATCGCCATTGGCAATGCAACTGTCGGCCTCTTGCGCATCAAAACTGTCAGAGCCAATGAGCACACCCCGATAGTGATCGCGGGTTAGTTGCAAACTATCAATGCCAGTGGACGGCATTCGGATGGCGTGTACCCACGCCAAGCCCAAGCTCTCTGCCAGATCCAGCAGAGCGCCATAGGTATCTTCTGGGGTGGCATCAACGTGGTCGTTGTAGGGATTTCCGGGGGAAATTCGCAGACCCACCCGACCGGCACCCGCCACATCAATCATGACGCCCAGCACTTCTCGAATAAAGCGCAAGCGGTTGTCGATACTGCCACCATAGGCGTCATCGCGCAGATTACTCTCTGACGCTAAAAACTGTGCGGGTAGGTAGCCCGAGGCGGCGTGTAACTCGACGCCATCAAAACCCGCTGCCATGCAGTTCTCTGTGGCTTTGCGGTAATCGTCGATAACGCGCGCAATATCCTTAAGGGTCATTGCACGGGGCACTGGCATCGGCTTCATGCCCCCCTCGGTAAAAATTTCTGCGCGGGCTGCAATCGCCGAGGGCGCGAGAAACTCTGTGCCTACCGCTTTATTATCCGCGTGGCCCACTCGGCCGCAGTGCATCAACTGACAGGCGATAAGCCCGCCTTCCCCATGAACCGCTTCGGTCACGGCGCGCCAATCATCGACCTGTTGGGGGGAGTAAATACCGGGCGTGCGGTTGTAGCCTTTGCCATCAGCAGATGGATGAACGCCCTCCGTCACGATCAGCCCCGCATTCGCGCGCTGCTGGTAATAGAGACGATGCAGATCGGTGACCCTGTCGTCGTCTGTGGCTCGACTGCGCGTCATGGGCGCCATGACAATACGATTTCGTAGGGAGAGTTCCCCAACCTGCAGCGGTTCAAACAGCTTTGGATAATTCAAAAGTCACCTCGTGAAATGACGCAAACGTCATGTGAGTAAAACGTGAGTGTTAACGGGTTCGGATACTGGGAATGGCAGTATTGCCACGCATCGTGTCGAGAAACTGCTCAAGCGGCGCAGGCGGGGCCACCGCGGGCATGTCCTCGGTGATGGGGTTATCCCAAAACTGTTGCCACGTGGGGAACAATTCATGGAACGCGCCATCGTAGTTATCGCGATCGGGCCAGCGCATTTTATGCTCGCCACACGGGGGTTTATTGAGATCGGTGGCGTACCAATAGCAGGGTAAACGTCGCTTGAACAACCAGCGACCGTCGATGCGGGTGTAATCGTCCCAGTACAGCATCTGCATGATGACCCACTCACAACCGCCATCGGCAGTGGGGGTTTCATGCTCATTCTTTGAATACACGACACCCACCGCATTATCGGGGTCGCGAAACTCGATAATATGGTTACCGATGTGATGAGAGGTACCGGTAAATTGCACGCGCAGGGTTTCATCCATCCAGCGCTTCAAATGACCCCGCCCCACTTTATCTTTCCCGACACGTACATTGTCGGGGAATAAATTCACCATAGCGTCCATGTCACGCATGTCGAGGGCAAGGGAGTATTTAGCCGCTAACTGACGAATAGCATCGAGTGACTCCAACCGATCGATACGGGCTAATAAATCTAAATCCTGTGTCATGACGAACTCTCTGCATTGGAAAAGCGCAACTGTGCCGCATGACGCCCTGCCCTGCGGCCACTGTAGGTTGCATCCCCGATCGATGTACCCGAGGCATAGCCATCGCCGCGACGCGGTATCCCGCACGCTGTCCGGCCGGCCGCGTAGAGACCGGGAATAACCGTCTGTCCTGGGGTACGCACCTGACCGTCAACGGTAGTGTCGAGCCCGCCCAAAGTGAAATAGGGAAAGTAAGCTCCGTTACCGGGGGTGCAATCAATGGCGACCAGCGGGCCGTTGAGGGGCTTTAGCCACTCGCCAGCCTTGTGAAACAGGGCATCGGCACCCTCGGACATATCGTCGTTGTAACGGGCAATCGTGGACTCAAGCTGCCCCGGAGGCAGTGTCAGCTCCGCCGCTAACTCGGCCAGGGTTTCACCGGTACCCGCAACGGGAGCGCCAAGATATGACACCCGCTCGTAGTCACCGTAGTCCTCGACGTTCAATATGAAGTAGACAGGACCCTGCTGGCGCAAAATATAACTACCCACGCGGCCGTGGTACGCGTCCTCGTTGATGAAGCGCTGCCCCTGGCCGTTCACCAAAATACCGAAGGTGAGAGATGCGGGCGGGTAGAAGGGTAAACTGACAAAGCCCTCATGCATATTGATCGCGGCAGCCCCCGCGCTCAGCCCAAGCTGGATACCACCGCCGGTATCGTTGGCGTTACCAATCGGGACAGTGGCGCGCAGCAATTCAGGTGCCCACCGCTGAACCATGGCGTTATTCATGACAAAACCACCGGCACACAATACGACTCCTCGGCGCACACGCCAGGCACGCTCAACCATGTCTTCTCGAATGACGATACCGATCACCCGTTGAGCAGGGCCAAAGTGGTCAACAATAAGGTGTAACGCGCGGGCCTCGCAGTGCACATCGACACCCAAGGCCTGCACTTTCTTGCTCAAGATATCCATTAACAATGGACCGCCGTTGTCACCCTCGATATGCAAGTTATGGCCTCGCGGAGCGTGTTTGTAGCGGTCGCTATAAGGCCATGCCTTCTCACTGCCGGTGTACAACAAGCAGTCATCAGTCATTGCCAGCATGGCGCGGTGAGGGTATTCCGACGCCTTAAAAGGGACTCCCTGCGCCATTAACCAGTCGAGATGCTCGGCGCCGTCATCTGCATAGGCGCGTACTTTTTCGGCATCGGCCTGTGGGCCATTAGCATCCATCAGGTAACCGTAAACGTCGTCGGGATGGTCGTCGTAGCCGCAGGCGCGCTGAATGGTGGTGCCACCGCCTAAATAGAGCTCAGCAGACGACAGTGCCGTGGAGCCACCCGGCGCCGATGCCGCTTCAAAGATAGCGACCTTGGCGCCGGCGTAGGCGGCCTCTAAAGCGGCACAGGCGCCCGCGCCGCCAAATCCGACAACGGCCACATCGCATTCCGCGTACCAGTCGGTGATCTCTTGCTCGCAACGCAGTTCAAACGCCATACCGTCTGGATCCGATTAATACCTATTACTCAACGGTAACCACTTGACGACTTAGCTTCAGCACCCGTTTGGACGATGGCTGCCAACGTAGTCCAAATGTGTGTTACCGATGCCCACCGGGTCACCTAAAGTCGTGGCTGTCGACATGGGCGGCACGAATAAAAACCCTAACAGCACCCGCGCACTCAGTCTTATCGCCAACAAGGATCGAATCATGGCTTGGTATACCGGCAACACCCTTTACGACACACTTCTCATTGTGGGTTTTCTCTACGCTACCTTGGTCTGTGTCGGCAGTTTTTTTGGTACCGCTGCCTACGGCGGCCGATTTGGGGGTAAACGCGCCAAAGGGATCAAGTTGGGTGCCAAAACCGGCTGGATCATCATGGAATTGCCAGGTCTGCTGGTGTTCCCAATCGTATTTTTTATGGGCAAAAACGCCGACCAGACGGTACCGCTGTTCTTTTTAGTCATCTGGATGATTCACTACAGCAACCGCGCGGTGATCAATCCATTGCGCATGCGTGTCCAGCCGGGCTCTACCGCCAGTTTCTCGCTGAATGTCGTCATAGCAGGCTGGATTACCCTGTTCTTACACGGGTATTTCAACGCCGCCTACCTGACTGAATTCGGTACCCAATACACAGAGGCTTGGTTCACGGATCCACGTTTTATTGTCGGTCTTTGCATTTATGTAGCCGGTTTCACACTCAACATCCACTCAGATTCCATTCTTCGTAATCTGCGCTCACCGAACCCGTCTCCCGATGAACCCCGCTATAAAATCCCCTACGGGGGCGGCTTCCGCTGGCTCACCTGCCCCCAGTACTTTGGGGAAATCCTGTCATTCTTGGGCTTTGCCATTATGACCTGGAACTTGGGCGCGGTATTCGTACTGGCCATGACCGCGGGCAACCTCATTCCCCGGGCAATCTACACCCACCGTTGGTTCCATAAGAACTTTGACGACTACCCCAAAGAGCGCAAAGCGGTCATTCCAGGGTTGTTATAATCCGCGGAACGCAGCGACCTGCCGGGGTATAACATTTCATCTACCGCATGGGTGACCAAGGACCTTAGCCTCAAAGCCCTATTGGGGGCCTTGCTAGCCACACACATTGCCGCGGCAGGCGCTGAGTTAGAGGAACCGGATTCAGGGCTACCCTGGCTAACAGCCATTTTGCCGCTAACAGTGCCCGTGGAGCGCCTCGAGCAGCAGCACCGGCGCGCGATGACAGACGATTGCAGCGCCACAGTGATAGCCACACAGCCCGTTCGCTTGTTATCGGCTTGGCACTGCTTCGATGGCTACAATGACCTGACCAAACCGCCTTTAGTGACAACCTCTGAAGGGCCTATGGCTCTGCGACTCCTTGCCACTGGTGGCTCCATGCTCGCCGATTGGGCGCTGCTTGCCCCCGCCGATTCACGGATTGATGCCATGCTATCGACACTACCGAGTGTCGCGGCGGCACCACTTCGGTCGATGCCCCATGCTGCTGTGGTTATGGCCGGTTTCAGTCATGTCACTGGCGATCAACAACGGCTCTTAAGGGCTGATATGCACTGTCAGGCTATTGCCGCCGATCGCCATTGGGTGCGCAGTGACTGCATTGCCTTTAAGGGGGCCTCGGGCGGACCGGTGCTGCAGCAAGTCGGTGATGACTGGCGTATCGTGGGAGTGATCTCAGCGAAAGAGAGCTCGGGCACGCGCCTGTTTACCCCAATCCCCCAAGGGCTTCTGAATCGCTAATCAGCCCAGTGTCGCGCCCACATGACGCTCACCGCGCTGCTTGGCCAATTCCACTTGCTTCTGGCGCTCGGCAAAGCGCGCGTGTTGCTCTGGTGTTTGTTGATCGTGGCAACGGGGGCAGGATACACCCTTCTCGTACAAGGGCGATTGCTGATCTTCAGCAGTAATGGGGTGTCGGCAGGCGTAACACTGCTCATACTGCCCCTTGAGTAGCTGATGATTCACCGCTACCCGGTTGTCGAATACAAAACACTCACCCTGCCAGCGGCTGTCGCTTTCGGGCACCTCCTCAAGGTATTTCAGCACGCCCCCCTGAAGGTGATAGACCGTCTCGAAACCCTCTTGGATCATGAAGGAAGAGGCCTTCTCACAGCGAATACCCCCAGTACAGAACATGGCCACTTTGGGGTTTTTCTTGGGGTCGAGGTGGGTACGCACCCATTGGGGAAATTCTCGAAAGGTAACCGTCTTGGGGTCTACGGCACCGGCAAAGGTACCAATTTCCACCTCGTAGTCATTGCGAGTATCGATGAGAATCACGTCAGGATCATCGACGACACGGTTCCAATCTGCAGGTGCCACATAAGTGCCTACCGCCTTGTTGGGATCAATGCCGGGCACACCCATGGTGACGATCTCACGTTTGAGCTTCACCTTCATGCGCAGAAACGGCATGTCATCGTGATAGGACTCTTTCCAGTCAAGTGCCGCTAAGCGCGGATCCGAGCGCAAATAGTCAATGAGGGCGTCGATGGCCTTGCGGGTGCCGGCGACCGTGCCATTGATACCCTCTTCCGCCAACAGTAGCGTACCCATGACACCGTGAGCTCGGGCAGTATCGAGTAATGGCTCACGTAAATCGCGAAAATCTTCAAGGGTGACGAAACGGTACATGGCCGCCACCACAATAGGTTTATCGGCATCTGGCGCTAGGTGTGTTGTCATCAATCATCTCTTTTGGGGAATCGGTTAACAGCCGCCCGCTGTTGCGGACCGCGAGAAATGGTGGCACTACCGCGCTTTACTGCCACCTAGGCAGTTGGGGGAATCGGGTGCTGCGCCTCGCTCGCGCCATTCATCGGGTGTGTATGTGTGTAATGCTAAGGCGTGGATGCCCTGGGCCATCAGTTCACTGACCGCCCCGTACACGGCCTGATGTCGGGCCACCTTACGCATACCACTGAACTGATCGCTCACGAGAGTCACTTTGAAATGCGACTCCGATCCGGGCGGCACGTTGTGCATTGCGCTTTCATTCACCACCTCGAGCACCGCAGGGGCGAAACGCGCTTGCAGGACCTCGTCTAAGCTTGCTTGTACCGTCATACTAATTACCCAACCATTGTGTGGGCATTATAACGCCAATTAGATACCGCTTTTAAGCCACCTCTTTTAAGCCACTTTCTTTAAGTCACATAGATACCCGTTTGAACAGGACCCGGTGGCGTGGCCCGGCGCGGCGGTATCCGTTACTATCGGATTTTGGCTCTTGAACGTCGTTATGGAACCGCTATTTGATATCTACTTGACAGGTCAGTGCACTGCCGAAGCGGTGCGCGGCGACGTGGTAGACGGTTTGGCGCGGCTATTCAAACTCGACCCAAGCGCGGCCGAAGGTTTGCTCGACGGTCAAGCGCGACGTGTCAAGCGCGACTGTGACAAAGCCACCGCTCTGCGTTATCGAGCAGCGCTCCATGAGTTGGGTGCGGAGGTACGGCTAACCCGACTCGATCCGTCGGAACAGACGGTGGCGCCTGCAGAAGCTGATGACCACTCGGGGGATGCACCGGCGGGCTTCAGCCTGGCCCCCGTCGGCACCCGATTATCTGATCAGGCGCCGCCACCGTCTCAGGTCATTGCGATACCCGAGTACACCATTGCCCCTGCGGGCGATCTGATACCCAGCCTAAGCGAACCCCAAACGCCGATAACGCCATTGATTGACCACTTGGAACTGTGTGACCTTGACTCAAACTGAGCCGTCGTCAAAGCGTCCGGGGCTGTGGCGTCACATACTGGCCATGGTCTACGACATGTTTCTTGTGGCACCGTTATTCATGGCTAATGCCTTCGTATTGGTCACGCTTTTTGGACCCACCGATGATGCCAGTCGCGCCACCGTACCCAGCTGGCTAATGCAAGCCACGTCGTTCGTTATTGTGGTGCTGTTCTTCACCTTGTTTTGGCGCAAAAGCGGCCAAACCCTGGGGATGCAGGCCTGGCGCATCAAGCTGGTTGACAGTAATGGTCAACCACCCAGTATTGGTCAATGTGTGGCTCGATGCATCGTGGCGCTCATTTCTTTTGCCCCATTAGGGTTGGGCTTCTGGTGGTCGCTTGTCGACCCCAGCGGCCTGCGTTGGCACGACCGAGCCACGGGTACCCGGTTGGTGTTGTTACCTAAGCGCCAGAAATAAGCCGCTCACTGTTTTCTGGTCAGCAACCAGAATCCCAAAATCCAGCAGACTGCGATCGGTGCAGCAGCTGCGACAAGCGCCGGGAAGCCGAAAATCAAGCTCGCCGGTCCAAAAAAATCTTGGGCTATTCGAAACACCACGCCAACGATGACACCCGCAAAGATGCGAGCGCCCATGTTGCCGTCCCTGAGTGGACCAAAAATAAACGACATGGCCACCACCACAAGCCCTGCCACCGCCAGCGGCTGCAGCAGTTTTCGCCAAAAAGCCAATTCCACGTCACCCGATGACAAGCCCTGCTCCGCTAAGTACTGGGCATAAGGCCAGAGCTGGCGCAGGGGCAAACTCTCATTATCGACCGCTTCAAGGGCTAACAATTCGGGGGTGACCCGTGTATCCCATCGCCAGGTGGTAGCGCTATCGGTGAAGGTCTGCTCTGGGGTGAGGCGCGTACGCACAACATCTTCGAGTAGCCAGTGGTCTTGCAGGAAGGTCCCCCGCTCGGCTCGCAGAGTTTGCTGAAGCTGATACTCGTCATTGAACGTTAAAAGAGTGACACCAAAGATCAAGCCGCCACGCTGCACTGCGGCCACATGTAAATAGGTGTTGCCCTCGCGATTCCAAGTCCCTTCGCGCCCCGTAAAGCTCGAGGCACTCCTCTGTGCGAGCGCACGTTCACTGATAGCTGCCTGCTCGGTAATCGGCGCCAGAAATTCGCCCACAAGAAAACCCAACAAGGCCACTAAAAGCGCAGGCCTCAAGACAATACGAGCCAGCGCCGGTAGTGATACGCCGGCTGCTCTTACAACCACTAGCTCGCTGGAACTGGCAAGACGACCCAGACCTACCAATGCGCCGATCAGGGCAGCGAAGGGAACGAACTCGTGAATCCTGCGCGGAAGTGTGAGTCCGACGTAGGTCAAAATTTGGGGGAACTGGTAATCACCGTCTATATCGCGCATCTCGTCAATGAGTGCACTCAGAGCATCGAGACCCACCAAGACGGCAAGAACGGCCGCTGTCGCCGACAATACCGATCGTGCGATGTAGCCTTTAAGCCGCACGCTGCGGCCCTCGTTTGATTCGCTTAGTCCATATCTCCCACTGCAACATGACCAGCGCGATCGCAAAAAACATCAAGTGCACCCCTACCATAAGCGCCCCGGAGCCACCGTTCTCAACGGCACTGCGCGCTTGGGTCAAGGCCACGAAGTACACTAAAAAGACGGCGAGCGCGGGCCCCAAGCGCGCGTAGCGCCCTCGCCGGGCATCGGTCCTGCTCAGTGCGAGGGCCATCAACGTGACAACTGGGACAAGGGCTGGCAGGGATAAACGCCAATACAACGCCGCGCGATGGCGAGGATCATGACTTTGCCACAGGCTATGCGTAGGTAGCGCCTCTGTTTTTGTTCTGGCACGGACACTGCCTTGGCGTTCGGGAATCAGTTCGCCATAACGGACAAATTGGGTCGCCTCATAATCCGGGCTACCAGGTTCACCACGGTAGCGTGTACCGTTGCGCAATTCTAAGTAACGAACACCGCCCTCGCGCACCATGATTTCCGCCTCTTTGGCCCGGGTCACACTGAGCGCGTTACCCCGATTGTCACGTTGGGCTAGGAAGACGTCATGCATGATGCCATTATCATCAATGCGTTCAGCGTAGGTAACGAGCTCACCATCTTGTTGTCGTTTGAACCGCCCCTCGGTCAGCACCCTCAGGTTGCCACTAGAGCGAGAATCATCGAGTAAACGTTGGGCGTTGTAAGCACCCGTGGGAGCCAAATACAAGGATAAACCCGCCACTGCGATCAAGACGCATAGAGCCGGCAGTTGTAAAAAGCCAGCAAGGCGCCAAGGGCTAAAGCCGCAGGCCTTCATGATCACCATTTCACTGTCGGCATAGAGTCTACCAAGCGCAAGCAAAACACCAATGAACAAAGCCAGGGGTAGAATCAGCTCAAAAAAGCTGGGTAAGCGAAATAAAAGGACCGGCAGCAACACATCGGCAGCGATATCCCCTACCGCCGCCTCGGCCAGATAGCGAATGAAGCGACCACTAAACACCACAAGAAATAGCACCACAGCCACGGCAATGGTGTGGGTTAACACATCGCTTGCAAGGTAACGCAGGATTCGCATGGGTTTGTTCGGATTACCGCGTTGGATTAGACCGGATTGATGGTGTCGGTAGTTTTGTTGTTGCGCTAGGCATCATACACTACGCGGCCACAGCCAATAATCACAGGAGCTTCCATGACCACGCTGACCTTTACGGCGCGCAAAACCGAGCGAATTGCAGAGCAAAAAACGTCCTGCCTCGTGCTACCCCTGTTTGAGGGACGGGTACTCAATGACGAACTCACCGCCGTTGATAATGCCTGCGACGGCATGATTACACGCAGCTTGGCACTGGGGGACTTCAGTGGAAAGTCGGGTACCAAAGCTGAGCTGACGGGCAGCGCACAGGCGAAACGCATCTTGCTGGTAGGCTGCGGTGACAGCGCCAGTTTCGATCAGCAAGCGCAGCGTAAATTCGCCGCTACTGCAGCGAAGGCGATGGCAGCAGGTAAATACAGCGATGCTCTGGTATCCATAGCTAGCCTTCCACTCGATGGTTCCGACGCGACCGATCTTTTGGAAATGCTGGCACGCCAACTGTGCCTGGCGACTTATGTCTACACCGAAACCCTGTCGAAGCCGAAAGATCTCCCCGCCTTGAAAAAAGTGACCGTAAACCCGGGCAGTCTTGTCTCCAGTGCTAAAGCCAAGACGCACTTAGCCATGGGTCAAGCGGTCGGTAACGGTGCCAATTTCACGCGCCAACTGGTCAACTTACCGGGCAACGTATGTACCCCCAGTTATCTGGCAACCCAGGCCCGTGCCCTCGCCAAACGACACAGCAAAGTGAGCACAACAGTGCTCGATGAAAAAAAGATGAAAGAGCTGGGCATGGGATCCCTGTTGTCCGTGGGTAATGGCAGTGACGAACCCTCGAAGCTGATCGTTATGGAATACAAAGGCGGTAAAGCCAAAGAGGCGCCCTACGCGCTGGTTGGTAAAGGCATCACCTTTGACACGGGTGGTATCTCCCTGAAACCCGGTCCTAAAATGGACGAGATGAAGTTTGATATGGGCGGCGCGGGTGCGGTTTTCGGTACGTTGCAGGCGGTGGCCGATATGGGTCTGCCCATTAATGTGGTGGGTGTAGTCGCCGCGGCGGAAAATATGCCCAGCGGGCGCGCTACCAAGCCCGGTGATGTGGTGACCAGCATGTCGGGTAAAACCATTGAAATTTTGAATACCGACGCCGAGGGCAGACTGGTACTGTGCGACGCGCTGACCTATGTCGGCCGGTACAAGCCCCGTGAAGTGGTCGATATTGCCACGCTGACAGGTGCCATTATTGTGGCGTTGGGGAATCATGCCTCTGGTATTTTCGCCAATGACGACGCGCTGGCCCAGGATCTTGTGGCCGCGGGTAACCGGGCCGATGATCGCGCGTGGCAATTACCCGTTTGGCAGGACTATCAAAAGCAACTGGACTCGCCCTTTGCCGATGTCGCCAATATCGGCGTAGGCGGCGGTAACGCCGGCTCGATTACGGCTGCGTGCTTCCTGGCGCGATTCACCGAGGAGTACCGTTGGGCGCACATGGATATTGCTGGCACAGCGTTTTCCAGCTCGCCCAAGGGCGCTACCGGCCGACCGGTGGCTTTGCTGGTTGATTACTTGCGCCAGCGCGCTGGACAGTAACTACCGTGACCCGCGTTGATTTCTATGTGGTTCCCGACGCGGGGTCTGAAGCGGCGTTAACGGTGGCCATTCGCCTGGTTGAAAAGGCGCGGCGAAAGGGCCATCGGCTGTTCATCCATAGCAGTGATGAGCAGCAGGCAAGGCGTCTCGATGAGCTCATGTGGGCGTGGCCCCCAACGAGTTTTATTCCCCACAGTTTGGCCGATGATCATGGCGACGATCCGGTGGTCATCGGCTGGGGACAGGCACCCGATGGACACGATGATGTGTTAATCAACCTTGCCACCAGCGCGCCGTCATTTTTTTCACGATTTCACAGGGTCGCGGAAATCGTCACGCAAGATCCCCAGCACCTAGATGCCCAGCGACAAGCCTGGCGCTTCTACAAGGACCGGGGTTACCCCCTGGCAAAACACGATCTTTAACCTTTACCGCGGTAACCAAGTCGTCATACGCGGCAGTGATAGCTGAGTACATTCATGGACAAGACATTTTCACCGGCAGATATTGAGACGCGCTGGTACCAGACCTGGGAAAACAGCGGTTGGTTCGCACCTAGAGGGGGAGAATCGACGTTCTGCATACCGCTACCCCCACCCAATGTCACCGGCTCACTGCACATGGGGCATGGCTTCCAGCAAGCTATCATGGACGCCCTCATCCGCTATCACCGTATGCTTGGGCATGACACCCTGTGGCAAGTCGGTACCGACCACGCGGGCATCGCTACGCAAATGCTGGTTGAGCGAAAGCTCGAGTCCGAGGGCGTATCTCGCCATGATCTAGGCCGCGATGCCTTTGTGGAGAAGGTGTGGGAGTGGAAGGCCGAGTCCGGTGGCACCATCACCCGCCAGCTGCGCCGGCTTGGTGCCTCGGCCGATTGGAGCCGTGAGCGATTCACCATGGATCCGGGCCTATCACATGCGGTACAAACCGTCTTTATAAAGCTCTATGAGCAAGGCCTTATCTACCGCGGCCAGCGCCTGGTCAACTGGGATCCGAAGTTACACACGGCCATTTCAGACCTTGAAGTGACACAGGAAGAGGAGCAGGGACACCTGTGGCACTTCCGCTATCCACTCAGTAATGGTGACGGCCACTTGGTTGTCGCCACTACCCGTCCCGAGACCATGCTCGGGGACACTGCCGTGGCGGTACATCCCGAGGATGAGCGCTATCAACACCTCATTGGCCAGACAATTACCCTGCCCCTGTGCGATCGAACCATTCCCATCATTGCCGATGATTACGTCGATCCAAGCTTTGGTACCGGCTGTGTAAAAATCACCCCGGCTCACGATTTCAACGACTATGACATGGGGCAGCGCCACGATCTGCCGCTCATTAATATTCTGACGGACGATGCGGTCATTAATGACAACGCCCCCGAGCCCTACCGGGGACTCGATCGCTTTGATGCCCGCAAGCAGGTCGTTGCCGACCTCGATGCACTGGGATTATTGGAAAAGATTGAACCTCACACCTTGAAAGTCCCAAGGGGTGACCGCTCAGGTGTGGTCATTGAGCCCTACCTAACACCCCAATGGTATGTCGATGCAAAAACACTGGCGGGACCGGCCATCGAAGCGGTAGAGAGTGGCGCCATTAACTTCGTGCCGAAACAGTGGGAGAACACCTACTTCGCCTGGATGCGAGATATCCAGGACTGGTGTATCAGCCGACAACTGTGGTGGGGGCACCGTATTCCCGCCTGGTATGACCAGGACGGTCAGGTCTATGTAGGCACCAGCGAACAGGCGGTCCGGGCTCAACACGGATTAGATGACAGGGTGACCCTGCGTCAAGATGAGGACGTGCTTGATACCTGGTTCAGTTCAGCGCTGTGGACTTTCTCTACCCTGGGATGGCCCGATGACTTCGATGCCATGAAGCGCTTCCACCCGACGTCGGTGTTGGTCACCGGCTTTGACATCATCTTCTTCTGGGTTGCCCGGATGATCATGATGACCCTGCACTTCTGCGATGAGGTTCCGTTCCATACGGTCTATGTGCACGGCTTAGTGCGCGATGCTGAAGGCAATAAAATGTCGAAATCGAAGGGCAATGTGATTGACCCCATCGATTTAATCGACGGTATTGAGCTAGATGCACTGGTGGATAAACGCACCAGCGGCATGATGCAGCCACAGATGGCAGCCCGCATTGAAAAAGCGACCCGTAAAGAGTTCCCTGAAGGCATTGTCGGCTATGGCACCGACGCACTGCGATTTACCTTTTATTCACTGGCCTCTACTGGCAGAGATATCAAATTCGATATTGGCCGCATGGAGGGATATCGAAACTTTTGCAACAAGCTCTGGAATGCCGCGCGCTATGTGCTGATGAACTGTGAAGGGCAGGACCTGAGCCACGCAGCCCCCCACTACAGCCAAGCAGATCGCTGGATCCGCAGTCGACTCCAAACCGCTATTGAGGCCACTGGGCGCGCACTGGACCAATACCGCTTCGACCATGCCTCCCAAACCCTCTATGACTTTGTCTGGAACGAATACTGCGATTGGTATCTCGAGTTATCGAAGCCCGTGCTCTGGGATGAAGATGCCGACCCGGCGCTGAAGGCCGGCACCCGCAAAACGTTGATCGAGGTGCTCGAGACCACGTTGCGTTTATTGCATCCGATGATGCCGTTTATTACCGAGGAAATCTGGCAGAGCGTTGCCCCCATCGCTGGACGCACCGGCCCCAGTATCATGCTTCAACCTTGGCCCAGCTACGATGCCACGCAACAAGATGCCGATGCGGAGACCACCATCAGCTGGTTAAAAGAGCTCATTGTTGCCATTCGAACCATCCGCAGCGAAGCTAATTTGGCGCCCGGTATCGAACTTGAATTATTAATCCGCAATACCGACGATCGCGATCGTGAGTTGCTCGCCAACAATGCGCTATTTTTAAAACGTTTAGCGAAGGTTAATGCCCTGCAACCCCTCGCCGATTCCGATGAAGCGCCACCCGCCCTGTCGGCCCTGTGTCGGCACATGGAAATATTAGTACCCATGGCTGGGGTTATTGATATTCCCGCAGAGCTGGCACGCTTAGACAAAGAACTCGAGCGTTTACAGAAAGAAATAACTAGACTTGAAGGGAAGTTATCGAACCCCAAGTTTATTGAGCGCGCCCCGGAAAACGTTGTGAATGCTGAGCGCGATAAGTTAAATGAGATAAAACAGTCCATTGTCAAAGTTCAGGCACAACGAGAACGTATTGCAGCATTGATTTAATCTCCACAGACTGTTACACCGTGATCTGAAGACGGTAACTCTGTGGAGTTTATTTATGGCAGGGCGAGAAAAAGGCAATGTTAAATGGTTTAACAATGCCAAAGGATTCGGGTTTATTACACTCCCCGATCGACCTGACGATGTTTTTGTACACTTCCGCGCTATTGAAGGCGACGGCTACAAGACCCTGGCCGAGGGTCAAGAAGTCGAGTTCGATTTAGTGGAAGGCCCGAAAGGCCTGCAAGCGGAAAACGTCATTAAGGTGCAATAAAACTAAAGCTAGCGGTTGCCCCCTCGGTGCTGAAAGCTGAAGGGCAAGCAGTCGTGCGGTGTCAATGCGGAATCGCCAATAGAAGATGGGCGTCGCAGGCATGGCGCTCGGGCACCTGACCGCGATCTCTGGTAAACTCGTCAAAACGCAGTTTGGATGTTGTTATGTCTTCCCCCTCTCACCAACTGACCACCACCGGCCGGGTTGTGGTTAACAGTCTCGCGGCTATCGTCATTTACGTCGCTCTCGAATTTTTACCGAGTTTTCCCTACGAGCAGCTGATCGCGCTGCTAGTTCTGGCACTGTTCGCCACTTGGTCAGCCAGCATCGAGGTGGCCGCACCAAAGCTACCGAGCGGGGGCAAGTCTGCTAGCCTGCACCAGGGCAGTATCAAATGGTTTAACGGCACCAAGGGCTTCGGCTTCATTACTGGCGATGACGGTAACGAGGTGTTCGTGCACTTCAGGAATGTCGAAGGTTTAGGTAAGCGCTCTATAAAACCCGGTCAACGGGTTAGCTACTCGGTCGTAGCCAGCGATAAGGGCCCGCAGGCCGAGGATGTCAAACCCTTGTGACCAGTGTTACGGGCACGAGCGCTAGCCGCTTAACGGAGCGCCGTTTCCGCGGCGTCGTTATGCCCACCGGGTCCCACAAGGCTATCCGCCGGGTTAAGCGGGCGGGTCACGAGCCATCTATTCATGGCACAAAATTGTGGAAGTCGAGTTTTTTGGTCATCGATTATCTACACAAAAATCCCCCTGAGTTTTGTAAAACCGTGTTGGATGCAGGCTGTGGTTGGGGCATCACTGGTATCTGGTGCGCAAAAAAACTCAAGTCCAGTGTTATTTCCCTCGATGCCGATCCGGCGGTATTTCCGTTTTTATCGGCGGTAGCTGATCTTAATGGCGTGAGTACCGAGCCCATGACCGCGCGCTTTGAGAAGCTCAAGAAAACCCAGCTGACGGGTATCGATCTGATGGTTGCGGCGGATATTTGCTTTTGGGATGAGTTGGTCAAACCTGTGGGTAAAATGATCGACCGAGCCATCGATGCCGGTGTCAAACAAATTGTTATCGCTGATCCAGAGCGCCCAACGTTCCACCAAATGGCCGAGCGTGCCGTACGCAAACACGGCGGCGATCTACTCGAGTGGCGTGTGCGCGGTAAAGTTGACGCCAGTGGCGCCCTCCTCGTTATCAACAACGCCTGACAAGGGCTTTAGTTTTTCAGTAACAACAACTGTGCCTCGTAGGACGCCGTGAGACGGTTACCGTCGTTATCGACAGCGGGGCGAAATCGCGTTGTTCGCAGCTGACGACACACATAGGAAGGTGAAATACCCTCTGTTTCCGACGGCAGCGTTGCAGCGCAGTCTCTTACCCGCCCCGAGGCGGTTATGTTCGCCGAGACGTGAACCTCTGCCCGTGTCTCTGCCAGCAAGGGGTTACGCAACTCACCCAACAATGCAGGCACCGGAGCCGGCGTGTTAAGCACCACGCCACGATCAATAAGGAGCGCCCATCGCTCGGCGGCGAGACCCCGCTGATTGTGGTACCAGGCCCAGTCTGCGGCCAGTTGAATCATTGACAGGGAATCGTCAATGGCGAGGGCTTGCTCGATAGCTGCGTTGCCTAGTGACGCCACTCGCCTGTCGAGGGTAATGAGTTTTTGGTCCGTGGGGCTCTGGCCCCAATCGCCGAGGGCTCGCGGTTCACGCTCGAAGGCACTATACCGGGTCTCAGTGACAACTACCGGCTCGATCCAATAATCAATTACGTAAAGCAGGACAATGACGCGTTCAGTCAGCGCAGAGCACCACGGATCCTGCCAGGCCACGTCAGCGCAGATAGTCTCGCGCCAGTTTTCTGCTCGCTCGTAAGTGTCTAATAACCACCGAGAATCCGCCTCGGGGCTGAGGAGCAGTTCTGTTTCACGATCGAGCCAGGCTACAAGCCCATGCAGAATCTTCTCGTTGAAGGGTTGCGCTCCCTGCCCCTCTAGCCGGAACAACTCATCGGAATAGCTACGCAACAAGGGAATATCAGCCGGCGATTGCAGTAAGGCCATGAGCTCCTCAAGCACCGGTATCTGCTCAAGATCATTGAGTCCACCGTTAATCCGTAAATTGTGCAGGGCGGCTCGATAGTATTTCAGCGCGGCTTCTCGATCACCCGACTCCGCCAACAACCTCGCTAAACCCAGCTGCCTAGGCGCGAGCGAGGGATCAAAGGCACCAACCTTTCGCAGATAGGCCTCTAACTCTGTCATCTGAACAGCCAAACCCCCGCGGGCCGTCGGCGCGAACCCACGTGGGTCATTGGTGGCAATGGCCGCCGTGGGAACAAAACGCAAGCTGATGCCAAAGGGATCATCATTCCCCTGGGCGAATGCACTGCCCCACAGCAAGACCAGCACTAGGGCTGACCGGAGTTGGCGTTGAGTGCGTGGCGCTAAACAGTGAAGAGACATCATGGGAAGAGGATAGCAAATAAAAAAAGCCCGCCATGGGGCGGGCAAATGTCTCCGGACCATAAGCGCGGTGGTTAGTTAAAACAAAACGACCAACGCTTGTGTTCGTCAACTAAATTGCACGAAATCAAGCGTCAAAACAAATGACTTTTATCTATTGCAAGTAGTCGCTCGTGGCATACTAGGGCCATGAATATAGCTAACCTCGCAAAGACCGATCTGAATCTTCTGGTTTCACTTCATGTGTTGCTTGAAGAAAGAAGCGTATCTTCAGCGGCGAAAAGACTTTCGATAACGCAGCCAGCCATGTCGAAGACCTTGGCTAGACTGCGAGACACCTTCGATGACCCCTTGTTTGTGCGCTCAAAGCGCGGTATTCAACCCACTCCAAGAGCCGAAGCGCTGGCGGCGGAGTTGCAACAGATACTCTCGAGTATCGAGTCGTTGCTGGATGGTGGTGAGTTTTCACCCAGGAACTACCGGGGCGATATCACCCTGGCCATCTCTGAATACGTGGGTATGTCACTGTTACCGCCGCTGAGTGCTCGACTGCAGAGCGTGGCACCCAAGCTCAAACTGCGCACCATTACCCGAGTCGAGCGGCAGCTCGAGCGTCTGGCAACGGGCGAGCTGGATTTCGCCATACAGCTCAGCCGGCCCAACTACCCCCGTGAGTATCGACACCAATCGCTAGGTAGTTCTCCCCTGGCCGTGTTTGTCCGCCGCAATCATCCGCTGATTGGCAAGCCTCTGACCCGACTCGCCCTGAGCCAGTACCCGATGATCAGTCTCTATGTATCCGACCGGGAGGACCTCAGCTTACCCAGCTTTGAAGCGGACGATTTTGTGCAGAGCCCACCGGGCATGTTGGAGACCTCCCATTTACTGACAGCCCTCGAGGTCCTGCGGGAGACCGATTACACCCTAATTTGCCCCGCCTATTTGGCCCGTAATGACGGGGTCACCCGGGACGTTGTTGCCCTGCCCCTTCCACCCGGAGAGGCACAAACGGTGGATTACACCTTGGTCAGTCATGAACGTACCGCGCGCTCGGCTATTCACCAATGGCTGTGGAGTGAGATTGTCGATACCGTCCGCGGCATGCGAATGCGCACCGTTCACCGGGGCTGATAAGCAATACCTTTTAGCAAGAGCTTCTTGGGATTGCCTACCCAGCCATGCGATAATTTCCGCTCACGGCGGCTGAATGTAACGATGTCCAAGAAAAACCCCAGACCTGTACCCCGATTTGAAACGCCCATCGTCGAAACCCACTGCCACCTGGACTATCTTGATGCCGATGCGCTAGAGGGCGTGTTATCGAGCAGCCTTGAGGTCGGTGTTGAACGGCTGATTACCATTGGGGTCTCCCCTGACAATCAACGTGCTGTGATTGCACTTACAGAGACATCCGATCGTATTTGGGGCACCCAGGGCATCCACCCCCATGAGGCGGAGCATTGGGATGCACAGGTAGCGGAGCTTGTGCGCACTGGTGCCATGCACCCCCGTATCGTTGCGATTGGGGAAATTGGTCTCGATTACTACTACGACCACGCGGATCGCAACGCCCAAGCTCGAGCGTTTGAGGCGCAATTAGCGCTGGCCATTGAATTGGACCTACCGGTAGTGATCCACACCCGCGAAGCGGACGCTGACACCCGGGCGATACTGGCCAATATTTCCGGGCAATTGCGTAAAGGCGGCGTCATCCACAGTTTCACCAGTAGCCTTGAGCTGGCCGAATACTGCCTGTCTGAAGGTTTTTATCTTGGATTTAACGGCATTACCACGTTCAAAAATGCTGACAATGTCCGCGCCGTCGTCAGTGCCTGTCCCCTTGAGCAACTGGTGCTAGAAACCGATTCACCCTACCTGACCCCGGTACCCTACCGAGGGCGGGTTAATACACCTTATTACTTGCCGTTCGTCGCTGAGAAAATCGCCGAGATTAAGCACTGCCCCATTGAGCAGTTACTGGCGACCTGTCGACGTAACAGCTACACCTTATTTTTTGAGTCTATTTAATGGAATATGCACTAGGGCAGCGCTGGGTCAGCCATGCCGATGTAGAACTTGGACTGGGGATTGTTGTTGAACTAGAGGGTCGCAGGGTCACTCTTCACTTTCCGGCGGTAGGCGAGGACCGCACCTATGCCCTCGACCGTGCGCCCTTAACACGATTGGCTTTGAAACCGGGCGATACGCTTAATCGCAGCAATGGCCACCACTACCCAGTCGAGTCGGTATCGGAACAAGCCGGCGTCTTGAGCTACGAAATCGTCAATGGTGGTGCCCGAGAGTGGGTCTCGGAGCTAGAGCTCGATCCCCATATCCAACTGAGCGCCCCACAAGATCGCGTGCTGAACAATCAGTTCGATAAGCTGATCGATTTCCAGCTGCGCTACGCCACATTAATGCATCGCGCAGCCACTGCAGGGCACACCGTCCGCGGTCTATTGGGTGCCCGAACATCACTGCTGTCCCACCAAATGTACATTGCCCATGAGGTTGGGCGGCGTTTCGCGCCCCGTGTCTTGCTTGCCGACGAGGTCGGTTTGGGTAAAACCATTGAAGCGGGCCTGATCCTGTCACAACAGTTACTGACCGGCCGAGCGGCGCGGGTCCTTGTCATCGTACCGGACGCGCTGATTCACCAGTGGCTGGTGGAAATGCTTCGGCGCTTTAATCTGTCGTTCTCTCTGTTTGATCAATCGCGGCTTGAAGAGGGTCACGAGGCGTCCCCCTTCGATAGCGAACAGCTAGTACTAACAGCCTACTCACTGTTCCGACAGTCAGCGGAAGCCCGCGCCATGGCACTCGATGCGGATTGGGATATCGTTGTCGTCGATGAGGCTCACCACCTTAATTGGCAAGAGAGCGATCGCGGCGAGCTGTATCAGTTCGTCGAAAACCTGTCTCAACTGTGCAGCGGCTTGTTACTACTGACCGCGACGCCAGAGCAGGCGGGTGTCGAGAGTCACTTCGCACGCCTGCGCTTACTAGATCCCAACCGTTTCCAAGATTTCGCTCAATTTCAGGAAGAACAACAGCATTATGGGCAGTGGAATGCTGTCATCGAGGCTTTACAAGCCGATGAAGTGCCCCCGCAAATACCCGAGGGTATTGACCTAACCCTTGAGCCTGAACAGCAAATACGGCAACTACTCGACCGCTACGGAACGGGTCGCGTGCTCTTTAGAAACACCCGAAGCTCGGTGCCTGGTTTCCCCAAACGGCGATTACATCCAGCGCCGTTACCGTTCCCAAGCTGCTACAGCGAAGTACGTCAGTATCTGTACCCAGAGCAAACCGTAGAAGAATCTTTGTGGCTCGCCGAGGATCCACGGGTGCACTGGCTCGAGGAAACCCTGCGCTCTCTGCGGCCCGCAAAGGTCTTAATTATTGCGGCCAATGCCAATACTGCTCTGGCGTTAGAGCATCATTTACATCTTCGCGCTGGCATACGTTGTGCCGCTTTCCACGAGGGGCTGAGTCTTATCGAGCGCGATCGAGCGGCCGCCTTCTTTGCTGATGATATCGGTGGTGCGCAAGCCCTTATCTGCTCTGAGATCGGCAGTGAAGGCCGAAACTTCCAGTTTGCCCATCACCTTATTTGCTTTGACTTGCCCGAAAATCCCGACTTGCTGGAGCAGCGTATCGGGCGCCTCGATCGCATCGGGCAAGAGCAAGACGTCCATATTCATGTACCGTATCTCGAGGACAGCGCGCAAGCGGTCCTCTACCGCTGGCATAACGAGGGACTCACCGCCTTCACCACCGCCTGCGCCGTGGGACACACGGTCTATGAGCAGGTACTGACACCGCTAACCCTTGCCCTAGAAGACCCGCTAGGTGACAACGATGAGTTGATCGCGGTCAGCCGAGCGCTACGAGAAAATCTCGAGCGAGAAATGGAACAGGGCCGGGATCGATTACTTGAGCTCAACTCCCATGATCCGACCCAGGGACAAGCGGTGATTGACGCGGTGCGCAGGGAAGAAGCACCCGAGCAGATTGAGCAATACGCCGAACTGCTCTTCGATCGTATCGGTATCACGCAAGATTTGCACTCCGATACCTGCTACGTGCTGCGTCCATCCGAGATGATGATCACCGGGGACCTGCCGGGCTTAGACGAGGACGGCACCACCGTTACCTTCAGTCGCGCCACTGCACTGGCAAGGGACGATGTGCAGTTTTTGACGTGGGAGCATCCCCTCATCCGTGAAGCAATGTCCATTGTGGCTGCCAGTGAATTAGGCAATGCGGCCATCGGCACCCTTAAGCATCCGAAAATTCGGCCTGGAACGGTATTGCTTGAAGCCATTTATGGCATCGATTGTTTAGCCCCCGCCAATCTAGAGTTGGGCCGTTTCTTGCCGATGACGCCCCTGCGACTCGTCATTGGCCCAGATGGTCGCGATGTGGCGGCCACGGTGACTCATGACGCGCTAAACCGCATGCTTGAATCGATCCCGCCAGCCACATCGGCCGGGGTGATTCGTCAGATCAAACCCCTACTCGAGCGGCAGTTGGCTAAAGCCGATCAACTGGCACAAGCGCAGCTCGATGAACTGCGCAGCAAGGCCCTGAGCGCTATGGTCGAGTCCCTTGGGGAAGAGCGGGATCGTCTGGTTTACCTAAGCTCGGTCAATCCAAGCGTACGCCCCAGCGAGATTGAAGCCATCGATGCGCGTATCGAAGCAAGCCAGCGTGCTATTGCCGATGCGCGCAGCGCAGCCCATGCACTCAGGGTGGTCGTTGCTACTTGATCCACACCCTAAGGCGCAACCTACGGCACTGGCCCCTAACGGCCACGCCAGGTGGGCGTCTCTTTCTTCAGGAAGGCGGCAATGGCATTGCTACAATCTTCACTGTCGATACACAGCTTTTGAAGCTCCGCCTCGTAGCTGATGGTGTCAGAGAGCGAGAGACCGGTCGCAGCGCGAAGAGCCTGTTTGGTGTAGCGCCGGGCAAGCGGCGACCGTCCCGCTACGTCGGCGGCGAATTCAGCCACGTCATCGGCAAAACTGTCTGTCGTGAACACACGATTGACCAAACCCCACTCGAGCGCTTTATCGGCACGCACCTTCTCGCCGAGAATCATCAGTTCAAAGGCGCGCAAGGTACCGATGCGCTGAGGGAGCAACCAGGTGGCGCCCCCATCGGGCACTAAGCCGATAGCCGCGAAGGGCTGGTAAAGAAATGCGCTATCTGCGATCACACACAGATCGCAGGCCATGGCATAGGAAACGCTGATACCCGCACACGGTCCATTGACCGCGGCAATCCAGGTTTTCGTGGACTCACCGATAGCAAGGACACCGGGCTTGTACTCGGATTCCAGCATCGCTTGCACGCTGGCGCCGTCATTTAAACCCTCTTCTTGCTCGGCCAAGTCAGCGCCGGCACCGAAGGCCCGCCCGTTACCCGTAAGGACAACCACCTCGATGTCTTCCTGCTGCTCAAGGTACTGGGCCGCCGCTACGAAAGAGCGGCGCATGACACTGTCAAAACTATTGAGATGCTCAGGCCTATCGAAGGCCAGTGTGGCCACTGAGCCGGTTTTTGTCAGGGCTAGGCTGGTGAACTGTTCCAAGTGGGGCTCCTAAGCGGGTGTGGCAGGGATGGTTATTGACAGGCATGCCCATCAAAAGTTTCGAGTGTTGAAGGGACTGTAGTCATCCCCCAAGCAATCTCGGCCAATGATTAACTTCATGATCTCAGAACTGCCCGCGTAGATGGTGGCTATCTTTGCGTCGGCACACTGTCGGCTAATGGGATATTCATCCATGAAGCCCGCGCCCCCATGAAGTTGCAGTCCCTCATCCGCCACCTGTTGCTGAAGCTCTGAGGTCTTCAATTTTGCTTTCGCCGCATCAGCAGCGGATAACTCGCCACGGTTAAAGGCCAATGTGCACTGGTCGATAAAGGTTTGGCAGATATCAAGTTCGGTTCGCAGCTCGGCCATTTTGAATTGGGTATTCTGCATATGTGCCAAGGGCTTACCGAACACCTCGCGCTCTTTGACAAACTGGGCCGTCAAGTCCCAGGACAACTGGGCGCCCGCAAGGTAACCGATAGCACCTAGCAAGCGCTCCTCTGCCAGGCCCTCCATTAAGTAGTAGAAGCCCTTGTGGACTTCACCGAGCACATTGGCTTTGGGGACTTTACAGTCATTAAAGAATAACTCTGCCGTGTCTTGTGCTTTAAGGCCGAGCTTCTTCAAATTGCGGCCACGCTCAAATCCCTCAAAACCGGACTCCACCAGGAACAATGTCATGGCATGGGGATTGTTTTGCGGATCGGTTTTGGCAGCCACGATAACCAAGTCACAATTGATGCCGTTTGAAATATAGGTCTTCTGGCCGTTAATACGCCAATAATCACCCTCTTCAACCGCGGTGGTTCGCATACCTGCCAGATTACTGCCGGCATCGGGTTCGGTCATGGCAATGGCCAATATGACATCGCCTTTTACCGCAGCTGGCATATAGCGATCCTGCTGTTCTTTACTGCCAAAACGGGTGATATAGGGGCCCACGATGCGACTGTGGAGAGAACCAAACCAATCCGATGCCCGGGCATAGGCCAACTCTTCGATGATCACCTGCTCCCAACGAATGTCGTAATCACCCATGCCGCCGTAGGCCTCGTCGGGCCAAACCATCAGAAAGCCCTGCTCCCCCGCCTTTTGGAAGATCGCGCGATCGACAATGCCCTGGTCCCGGAATCGCTCCATGTGGGGCACCACTTCCTCGGCCAAAAATCGGCGATACGCGCTGCGAAATAAGGTTTGTTCTTCAGTAAAGTGTCGGGGCAGCATAATAGTCTCCAACGTCTAATGGTTGCGTCATTGTTATAGCGTCAAACAGCGCCCTGCTGGCTCAGTCAGCGCTGGCAGGATCAAGCACCTCTTTGAGTTCACGCTTAAGAAACTTACCGTTAGCGTTGCGTGGCAGAGGCTCCGACAAGAACCAGATGTAGCGCGGTATCTTAAAAGCCGCGAGCTTTGAGGCGAGGTGTTCGCGCAAGCCTGCAGCGTCGAGTAACGCACCCTCTTTTAAGTGAATGGCAGCGCCCACCTCTTCCCCTAAACGCTCATCGGGAACCGCGAATGCCACGCACTCCAACACGGCGGGATGATCAAAGATAGCGTTCTCCACTTCCGCACCGTAGACGTTCTCACCACCGCGCAAGATCATGTCTTTGGCCCGATCAACCAGATAGATGAAGCCGTGGTCGTCGATGTAACCAATGTCACCCGTGTGCAACCAGCCGTCCACAATCGTTTCCTGGGTCGCCTCGGGACGATTCAAGTAACCCTTGATAACCGGCGTGCCCCGAACACACACTTCGCCGATCTCGCCGCTGCCCAATACATTGCCCTCATGGTCGACACAGCGGGCTTCGAGGGTAGGCACCACAGGACCTGCGCTCTCGGGGAATGCCAAAAACAAGTCACCGGCAATATAGGTAATGATGCCGCTGACTTCGGTCATACCGTACCCCTGGGTCGGCTTCGCTTTTTGGGTTTCGGCGGCCACCTTCCCCACCAGGTCCGGCTGCATCGCCGCGCCACCGCCACCCATTGCGGTAAGACTCGACAGATCAAAATCCTCCCGATCGGGGTGTGCTAACAACTCACGGGTCATCATTGGCACCGCACTTAGCGTCGTCACCTGCTCCTTTTGGATAAGGCCCATGGCCTCAATGGGGTCCCATTTGTACATCAGAATAAATTTGCCACCCGCAACCGTGCCCGCCTGCACGATGCAGTTGTTTGCGGTTACGTGAAATAACGGTGTGGCAATGAGCGCAGTGACCGTTGGGGGTGCCACCGGTTCCGACACCTCGATACCACGATGGAGGGTTTGCGCCGTGGCGTAGATACGACCCATAGCACCGACATTCATGATATTGGCGACGCAGCTTCGGTGAGTCAGCTGCGCTCCCTTGGGTCTGCCAGTGGTGCCCGATGTATAGAAGATACAGGCTTCACTGTCGGGATCGATAGCCACTGTGGGCAACGAGGCTCCCGATTGCAGCAACGATTGCCAGTCAGTGGCGGGAACTGGGCTCTCGGGCTCACGCACCGAGACAACCTGCATATCGGGGAAATCACCGGCAATGGCGGCGAAAGCTTCAAGGCGCCGATCATCGGCGATCAACAGTTTCGGCTGGGAGTCATTCAATGCATAGGCCATCTCATCGGCCACCCACCAGGCGTTCATACCCACGACAACACCGCCGACAGCATTGATAGCCCAGTGGGCCAGCATCCACTCGGGGTAATTGCGCATAGCAATTGCCACCCGATCACCCGGGACAATACCCTGCTCCTGCAGCCATGTCGCGACCGCAGCAACGTCCTCCGCAGCACGGTTATAGGTCCAGCGTTCATCACCGTAAACGAGATACTCCGCCTCGCCGTGTAAGGTGGCTAGCTGCCACATATCCCGAAGATTTTGCGGCGCATTAACATAGGCAAGCAGGTCTTCACCGTTAACCGAGGTATGCCCTACCTCAAAGAGGGTTCCCGGTTGCAATGTTAATTGTCGAGCGGACTGGTAGTGGTCAAGGATACTCATCGATGCTCCTGGCGTCTCTTCTTGTTGTCGGCGTCGACACGGGGTAACGGGTCGAGCGGTTGCCGTGCAGGGTGGTACATCCCGGTTGCGACCCCGAGCATAACCACAGCATACTCTAGGTTCAAATTTTTCAACCGCGATTACAGTTTTCCCCATGAACAGTTTCGCGCGATCCACGAGGAGACGGCACGGTGACGACACAAACACTGGATCTTGAGCGCCTTGAGCCTTGGCTGCGGCAGCACATTCATGACTTTGAGGGTCCACTCAGCGCCGAAAAATTTGCCGGTGGCCAGTCGAATCCAACCTTTAAATTGACCGCCGGTGACCGACGTTACGTACTACGCCGAAAACCTCCGGGCCAGTTGCTCGCATCTGCCCATGCGGTTGATCGGGAATACCGGGTCATCAAGGCCCTTGCGGACACCGATGTGCCTGTGCCACAGGCGTTTGCCCTGTGTGACGACGACAGCATCATCGGATCGATGTTCTACCTGATGGAATGCTTGGAGGGTCGCGTGTTCTGGGACCCTGCGCTTCCAGAAGTCTCTACACGCGAGCGCACGGCGATGTACGATGAGATGAATCGCGTACTCGCGGCCATGCACTCGGTGGATATAGAGCGCGTTGGGCTATCTGACTACGGCAAGCCCGGTAACTATTTTGAGCGTCAAATTGGTCGCTGGACGAAGCAATATCGCGCCTCTGAAACAGAGACCCAGCCGGCGATGGAGCGCATGATTGACTGGCTGCCCGCGCACCTGCCCGCGGACGACGGCAGGGTCTCACTAGTTCACGGTGACTATCGGCTCGACAACGTCATGTTCCACCCCACCGAACCTCGCATCATCGCGGTGCTTGACTGGGAACTGTCGACCCTGGGCAATCCTATCGCTGACCTGGCTTATCAGGTGATGGCCTGGCAGCTGCCCCGTGAGGGGGGTATCAACGGCATGATGGGTGTCGACCGCGGGCCGCTAGGCATTCCCAGTGACCCGGAGTACATCGCCCGCTACTGCGAGCGCACCGGGCGCGATGACATCGCCCACTGGCCGTTTTACATGGTGTTCTGCTTTTTCCGTCTCGCCGCGATTCTACAGGGGGTCAAGAAACGGGCCATCGACGGCAACGCATCGAGTGCAGAAGCCGCTAGCCGAGGTGATATGGTGGGACCATTGGCGGCGATGGCACTGCCTTATATGGGCGATTAACCCGCCCTAGCGCGACGCCTTCTAGGCTGCTGTAACTGGGCTAACTGAGCATCGGTTGGGGGCGGCCTGCGCCTCGATGATCGGGGCCGCCGAAATTGACTGGGGTCTGGCCGCAGGTCGCCGTATTCAAAGCGATACAAAATATCTTCCAAGGTGCGCGATATCATAGTGCAGCGACGGATGGCTTCCACTTTTTCAAAGCAGGCCCGCTCACCCTCTGCGACGATATTGACCAACTCTTCTTCATCGAGATGGGACAATAGACGCAGTGGGTTTGCCGTGCGCAGTGTCGGTACGATGTTGATATCCCCCGAATACTCCTGATCCATCAGCGCATGCAGCCCATGCAGCATCATGTTAAAGCGGGGCCAATTGTCCCCCTGGCGCTGGGCAAGGCCACGGTAAAAATTCAGGATCTCCCGACCGACCCCCACACCCAGCGTACCCACGGCCCGTCGCAACGGGCTGTGTTCTTCACCCTGATTTAAAAACAGGGTGGCAACCGGATTGACCATACTGACGATGTAGTGGTTGGTGCTGTAAAGACGCGACAAGCGCTTTGCCGGTAAATCATCGGCCACCGAGCCATCGATCCATCGCCTGCCGGGTAGGTAGGGCTGGGGCTCACCGTGAACATTCCGCGCCATGAGCATGACCGGCGGAAAGACCCCCGGCACCGCGCAGGACGCCATGATGGCGGAGCGGATATACACATTCGGCGACGTGACCGCATTCAGCAGGCGCGAGCGCTGATGAGGCTCAGCGGGCGCCACCGTGATACTGACCTGACGCCCTGTCTTGGCATAGGCCTCGGCAAAGGTCATGTTCGGGATGAGGCCCTCGACGAGGGTCTCGAGGTCCTCCAGTGTAATTTGCGGGCCCATGCCCAGTAGCATACGGCGCATAAAACCCACGTCCCGGGCAGCCTCACTGCGCACAATGGTCGGATCACTGAAGCGCTGGAGCTCATCATCGGAGTGGCAGGCCAGCACGCCTGCGATCAGAGATCCCGCACTGGAGCCCGAGATAACCCGCGGTAACAGTCCCTGCTGTACCAACACATTAACCACACCCAAGTGCAGAAAACCCATCACACCACCGCCGCTTAGCATGAGCGCTGAGCGCCCAAAACACACATTGGCGCGGTAGAAAAACTCGATCTTTTCCTGTGTCGGAATAATGTCGTCGTCGAGTTCCGCGAGGATACGCAAACTGCTGTCGATTTCGGCGATGTAATCTTCAATCAGGCGTTTGGTGCCAAACCGGGCCTTGCGATAGAGGGCACTCTTTCCCATCCCCCCCATATTGCCGTGGATGCCTTCATTGAGCGCAAACAGCAACCCTTGAAAGTCGCCGCGGGCCCGAAGATTGCGCAAACGGTCGAGACGCAGGCGAATTTGAGAATGGTCGTAGAGATCGGTCTGCTCTGTTTCTCGCCAACGGGCCATCCCCGATTGTTCATCGTGGGCAATCGCCGCGGCCCGCCACTCGTCATAGTGAGCGGCGGTTGCCATGGCCTTATCGAGCGCTTTTAGCTTGTTCTTTCGGCGCACACCTTACCTCTCGTTAGTATCGCCTTTTGGTATTAGCTTATCCCATACCCTGCCACTATCTCTAGGGAGATCGCACTCTCTAGGGAGATCGCACTCGGGAGATCGGCTATCATTTGGCGTACTCTGACAACCATAACAAAGGAGACTGGCGAATGACCTTTATCGCCTACGCCGGCTTGCTGGCAAGCGTTGCCCTGCTCATTACCCTTGCCTTGCGCGGGGTCGATATTATTTTTGCCGCCCTGCTGTGCTCGATCCTGGTCATCATCAGCAACGGACTACCCCTGGCCGACGCGCTCGCGACGTCATTTGCCCTGGGTAAACTGGGCGCCTTTACCTTCGCCGGAAAGTTTTTTCTGCTCTTCGCAAGCGGTGCGATGTTCGGACGTGTCATGGGTGATTCCGGCGCCGCTGCCGCCGTCGCTATGGCGCTGGTGCGGCGTATGGGGGCACAACAGGCACTGCTGATCACGGTCGTCGCCTGCTCGTTACTGACCTACGGTGGCGTCGTTGTGTTCGTGGTTATTTTTGCCATGTATCCCCTCGGTCTGCAGTTACTGCGTGAAGCGGACATTCCGAAGCGGCTCTTTTGCGCTGCGCTAGCATTGGGTGCGGGTACCTACACCCTCAGTGCTATGCCCGGCACCCCCTCCATACACAATGTCATCGCCGCATCGGCGCTGGGCACCGATTTATTCGCCGCACCCCTACTGGGCTTATTGGCGTCGGCCATTATGCTGGGCTTGGGTATTTGGTATCTCGAGTACCAGCGTCGCCGCGCGCTGGTGGCCGGCGAGGGATTCGAGCCCGGACCGCGGGACCAACTATTAGATCTTGATGCGATCACACTGCCCAACTGGCACACGGCCATCATTCCCTTAGTGCTGGTGCTGGGAACCATACTTCTACCGCGGCTTGTCACCATCGGCGGCGGTGCACCCGGGGGACAAGTGGGAGCACTATTGGCTTTCGCCAACAGCCAACCGATTTTGTGGCCAAGTATTGCTCTGGTATTGGGTAGTGTTGTTGCGGGTGCTTTGTTCAGCTCGGTGCGGCCACGCTTGCTCACGGTCATGGGCCATGGCACCCAAGACGCCATTCTGCCGCTGATCAATACCGCGGCGGTCATCGGCTTTGGGGGTGTTGTGACCCAAACCACCGGTTTTCAACACTTTCTCAGCCTGGCCACCGACTCTGGCTTACCGCCGTTGCTCTCGGTGTTTGGCTCGATCAGCACGATCTCGGCGATCACGGGCTCGGCGTCTGGGGGACTGCAAATATTCATGCAGGCCCTGGCGCCCAGTTATCTTGCCCAGGGCGTTGACCCCGAGGTCCTGCACCGGGTCGCTGCCATCGCCAGCGGTGGCTTTGACTCCCTGCCCCACTGCGGCGCTGTCGTGGCTATGCTCACGATCACCCAGTTAACTCACCGCCAGGCATACCGAGATGTGGGCATCATTACCGTGGTGATACCGGTCATTGCCACCGGCGCCGTACTCATTGCCGCCAGCTTCGGTATTCGCTAGACCCTAGCCCTCTCGGTTCTTATACGCCTCCATAAGGTGGCGTTTGTACAGCTTGCCGTTGTCCATGCGCGGCAGCTGTTCCATGAAGTCCAGGGACTTGGGAACCTTCACATGGGATAAGCGCTCGCGTAGCCACTCGAGCAACTCAAAAGCGGTCTCATCGGTGGCATCTACCCAATTACCAGGCTGCACGACGGCCTTCACCTCTTCGCCGAATTCCTCGTTGGGCACCCCAAACACCGCCACGTCGGCAACTTTCGGATGCCCAATGAGCACGTTCTCCACTTCGGCGGGATACACGTTGACGCCCCCGGTAATGATCATGAAGTTGCGCCGGTCAGTGAGGTATAAAAAGCCCTCGTCGTCGAGATAGCCCATGTCACCGCAGGTCGCCCAACCGTCTTTGTTATAGGCCGACTCGGTTTTGGCGGGCTCGTTGTGGTAGGCAAATTTGTCACGCAATTCCGAGAACCAGATGGTGCCCACCTCGCCGGGAGGCAGCTCTCGGCCCTCATCGTCACAGACGTGGGGCACGCCAAACAGTGGTCGCCCCACCGACCCCTTGTGGGTTAGCCAACTGTTGGCATCGATCAGGGTAAAGCCCGCCGCTTCGCTAGAGGAGTAATACTCCCAGACAATGGGTCCCCACCAATCGATCATCTGCTCCTTGACCTCTATCGGACAGGGTGCAGCGGCATGCAGAGCCACTTGCATCGAACTGACGTCGTAGCGCTCACGTACTGCTTTAGGCAGTTTGAGCATACGCACAAACATGATGGGTACCCACTGACTGTGGGTGACCCGATAGTCTTCTATGAGCGACAGGGCCTTCTCCGGATCAAATTTCTCCATAATGACCGAACAGCCACCGGTATCGAGCACCAGCATGTTGTAGTGCATCGGCGCTGCATGATAGAGCGGCGCGGGAGATAAATAGGTGGTCTCTGGACCAAAGCCAAAGGCGGGCCCAATGGAAACACTGAGGGGATAGGGCGCATCAAACGCCGCATCACTTGGGGGAATCAAGACACCTTTTGGCTTGCCCGTGGTGCCAGAGGAGTACAGCATTGAGGTACCGGTGCTTTGATCGGCAATGGGGGTGGTTGGCATGGGATCGAGGGCTTCTTCCCAGGGCTCAAAGCCATCACGCACACCGCCAACCATGTAAAAGCGCTCAACCGTGGGGGCCTGTCGGATCATTTTCTCAGCCACATCCGCGTACTGCGCTGATACCACAAACACCTTGGCACCACAGTTTTCTAAGATATAGGCGGTTTCATCGCTCTTAAGATGGGTGCTAATGGGTGTAAAAATGATACCAGCGCGCAGGGCGGCGCAGGCGATCTCAATGAACTCTGGGCTATTCTCTAGCATCATGGCGATGTGATCGCCTCTGTGCACACCACACAAACGCAGTAGATGTGCGACCTGATTACTACGCCGATCTAACTCGCCATAGCTCACTACCCTGCCTGATCCGCCCATGATAAGCGCGGGTTTCGATGGGGTTTCTTGTGCAGTAACCGAGAGATGAGGCATGCTTTTGTCCTTATAGCCACAGTGTTTTAGGGTATGATTTCACCCTAAAGCGACGCTGACAAGCGCCGCTGCGCCCAACACGAGTTATCCAGTGACACAAACCCTTAGCTACACCTTCATGATCACCGCCAGCCCTGAACAGGCGCTTAAACACCGCAGGGTACTGGCGTTGATTGAGGCGTTAAAACGCGCCGGCCACTGCCCGGCACAAGCCTTTTTTTTTGGTCAGGGGGTTCAAATTGGGTTGCCATGGGCGACTGAACTCGCAACCGAATGGCAGCAAGCCTCAGCTGACTCCGAGCTGTCGCTCACCCTATGCAGTGCCTCCTATGAGCGCTATGCACTCGATCATTGTGCAGCGCCCTGGCAAATCGGCGGGTTAGGGGTGCTCATGGAGGCCGGCTTCAGCACTGACCGGGTTATTCATGTCATCTGAGCAAGTCACTTGGTTGATTCGTTTGAGCGCTGCGCCCTACTACAACGAACAACTAAATCACGGGCTGAATGTGGCACTGGCTTGTGGGGCTTTCGGACAGTCGGTGGTAGTGGTTCTCGAGGACCTTGCTGTCAATGCACTCAATCCCGAGCAGCTTGCGCCCAAAGGTGAAGGGAACATCTTCAAGCAACTCACTGCCATGCCACTGTACGACATAGAAACCCTTTACCTTTTGGTCGATGACGATGACAGGTCCCCCTGTGGTAGCAAACCTCAAGCCATCGAAGACCTTAACATTGAAACGATCAATGTGGCGCGCTGGGGTGAGTTGGTGGCCAATGCAAAACACGTACTGAGCTTCTAATGGCTCTGCACACCTTACATACGCCAAAAAGAGCCGATGACTGCCGAACATGCGCGCGTTCCGAGGACGCCGTCATTGTCATGGACGAAGCGGTGTGGGCCTTGGCTGACATAGCCGCCAATCCGTGGCCCTGCCCGATTTACGTCTACGCCGATGACCTCGCTATCACCGGCAACCCCATGGACCCTGGGGTTCCGATTGCTACCGTCGACGATTGGCTACAACTCTCGGTTGCTCACCCCCAGCATATTGCCTGGTAGATCTAGCTGCGCACCCGCGTATTATCCGGGTCAAGGAGTGGACGGTAACCGACGCAGGCCACCTTGGCGGTAAACGTCTCACCAAAATGTTCCATCAGTACCGTGTTGCCCTCTACCGCATGGGAGATCGGCAAATAGCCCATGGCAATATTGAGTCCCAGCGATGGGCCATACGCGATGCTGGTGGTGTATGAGCGCCGTCCCTTTGCATCGACTAATACCTCCCCCGAGGTGGCATCTAATAACGGCCACATCCCCACCGGGTAGCGCACAACCCCCGACTGATCGGTGGTGTCTTCCAGCACTAGGGTGCACAAATAAGCGGCCTGCTCTGGCAACGCCCGCTGCTCTACATAGGCCGCTTTACCGTGGAAATCCGCCGCCTTCACTTTCGGGCGAGCGAGACCCGCCTCGTACAAGTTGTATTCGGTTTCCAAATCGGCGTTCTGCAGACGCAGGCTCTTCTCCAAACGCCGACTATTGGCGTAGGTTTCAATACCTACCGGGATCACGCCCAGTGCAGCTAAGGCATCCCACAGGGCCAAGCCGTCGGCGACATTGAAATACAATTCCCAGCCCTGCTCCCCCACATAAGAGATACGAAACGCCCAGATCTCGATACCGGCGACGGTAATGGTCTTAGCGTTGGCATAGGGGAACTGCTCAAGACTGACCTCGGCCGGGTCGTCCATTAGCTGCTGCAGGGTCGAGCGTGCCTCAGGTCCCCACAGGCCCAAGGTGGCCAATTGTTCGCTGCGATCAAGGAACGTAACACCCGACAATTGCTGCTGCCGGCAAATATGCTGCATCCACACATAGTCCCGGTGACCGGTGTCGCCGCCACAGATGACACGGAAGGCATCTGACGCCAAACGCACAATGGTCAAATCTGCTCGAATACCTCCAGCGGCATCGAGGAAGTGGGTATAGACCCCCTTACCGACAGGGGTATCACCACCGACTTTAGCGACCGACAGGTACTCCATCAGGGCTTCCGCGTCGGGCCCGGTGACATCGTAGATGGCGAAGTGGGCCAAGTTGATCATGCCGACGCTGTCACTCATGGCCAATTGTTCGGCATTTGAGACTTCCCAAAAATGCCTCGCATCCCATTCGTTCTCACGCTTGGGTACCTGATCTCGATACCGCTCTAACAGGGTCGCTTCATTAGCCGCATAACCGTGGGCTCGCTCCCAGCCTGCAACCTCCATAAAATAGCCGCCCAGAGCCACTTCACGCTCATAAAAAGGACTCGTTCGCACTTGTCGAGATGACGCGAAAGGCTCTCTGGGGTGTACCGCAGGGGTATACACTTTCTTAGCGATCTCGTAACAGCGATCGCGGATGAAGGCCTTATCCAGTTGCACCGGATAGTGGCGTGCGGGATCCACGCTGTGAATGTCATATTCCGTGCGACCGTGGGTCATCAAATCCGCAAGGACCTTTCCGGCACCGGGACCATCCTTCACCCAAATGGCCTCGCATAGCCAGAGTCCCTGGACATCGGGCGCTTCACCGATAATCGATCCACCGTCAGTGGTTACCGACAATAAGCCGTTGAATGAGCGTCGCTCTTCCCAACCCAGCTCACCCAGTATGGGTGTCATTTCAAGGGCCTTCTCGAACCCTTCCATCACCTGATCGAGGGTTAAGTCCCGCATCGATGGCGACAAGCGTGCATCACCGGGCTCGGCAATATCGGTGGCTTCAATCAGCCGCGGGTTATCGGGCTCGTAATAACCCCACTCGATGAGCCCCCCTTCGGGGGTGGTGGGATCACCCGTATCGCGCACGTAACCGGAGTTACCCTGATCACGAAACAGCGGGTAGACAATATCCTTACCCGTGCCGTTTAGTTCCTCCCAAGGTCCAAAGAACAAGAGCGGATGTTCCAGGGGCATAAGCGGCAATTTGACCCCTGCAGTCTCGGCGACCGGTGAGCCCCAAATACCGACACAGAGCACCACATGGTCGGCCGTAATGGTGCCCTTCTCGGTTTCTACGCCCACCGCTCTGCCCTGTTCCACGATAATGCGCGTAGCTGGGGTGTAGGCAAAGACCTGCAGCTTGCCGGTGGCCACCGCCTCGTCAACCAGATCACCGGCCACTTTCTGGGAGCGTGGCGTTACCAAACCGGCATCGGGATCCCAAAGCGCCCCTTGGATCATATCCTCCTCCAGCAGGGGAAAGCGCTCTTTAGCTTCAGCTGGGGAGATCATATGCGCGCGGGTACCGAACGCTTTACCCGATGCAACTTTGCGCAACAGTTCCTGCATGCGCTCATCATCGTCTTTACGAGCCACCTCGAGGCCACCGGTCTGAATGTAATTACCACGGGCTTGGTAGAACGCTTTGCTGTACAGGGTGGTGTAACAGGTCAGCTTGTCGTGGGCCGTCATGTAGCAGAAATCAGAGGCGTGGGAGGTAGAGCCTATATCGGTAGGGACCGCCGACTTTTCGAGTCCGACAATGTTGTCCCAGCCAGCTTCAATCAGGTGGTGGGCAACCGAGGCACCGACAATGCCGCCCTGCCCCACAATAACGACCCGTGCGTGCTTTGGTAACGCGGCCATAGTAGTCTCCTGTTGAAACGTTCTCGGTGATTCCGTGCCTGACCTGTCGCGTGTACACCCATCACAGCACACATGCGCCGCCTGATTGTCAGGGCTTTAGGGCTGGGACTGCCCATCTGCACCGGCCAGAAAACTGCCCAAAAGCGACACTGGCTTATGCCCCTTAAACCGGCGCCAATGCCACCGCATCGAGCACTGCGGCATCGAATAGCTCGGGCTCGCTCTGGGCTAATAGCTGCAACTCTCGCCGCATGGGTGGCGTCCAGAACTGCTGCATGTGGTGAGCAACCTGCTCAGCAACCCCCTCACGACTCGGCACGTTGTTAGCAATTTGATTGGCCATCGCCACTAGACGATGGCTGGTCATCACCGTCGCAGCCGTCATGGGGACATGCCCCCAGCGGGACGGACTTCGACCGCGGTCACTTTGTATTCAGGGCAGTTAGTCGCCCAATCGGAGTTATCGGTCGTGATCACGTTAGTGCCACTCACCGGATGATGGAAGGTGGTGTAAACCACCCCGGCGGGGATGGCCGACGAAATTCTTGCTCGCAACCGAGTTGTGCCAGCTCGACTGGCCACCTCGATCCAGTCACCATTTGCGATACCTCGAAGCTGCGCATCGGACTCGTGAATGTCGAGAAGATCCTCCCCGTGCCAACGCTGATTATCAGTACGGCGGGTTTGAGCGCCCACGTTGTACTGACTCAAAATACGGCCGGTCGTGAGCACTAAGGGGTATTTGCGGGTGGTTCGCTCATCGGTGGGTACATAGGGGGTAGTCATAAACTGACCGCTGCCTCGAACAAACCGCTGCTCGTGCATGATTGGGGTACCCAAAGGTGCGCTGTCGTTGCAAGGCCATTGAACACTGCCGACCTTGTCTAGGTAACTGAATGAAACCCCTGCGAAGGTAGGTGTCAGTGCGGCGATCTCATCCATGATCGCTGCACTGTTGGGGTAGTCCATGGGATAGCCCATCGCAGCGCTGAGATCACAGGTTACCTGCCACTCGGCTTTACCCGAGCGAGGCGGCATGACGGGACGAACGCGATTGATGCGCCGCTCCGCATTGGTGAACGTACCGTCTTTCTCTAGGAACGAGGTGCCCGGTAAAAAAACGTGGGCGTACTTTGCTGTTTCGTTGAGGAACAGGTCTTGAACCACCACGCAATCCATTGCTTGCAACGCGGCGGTAACGTGATGGGTATTGGGATCTGACTGTGCTATGTCTTCGCCCTGTACGTAGAGCCCCCGAAAATGACCGGCAATGGCGCCGTCAAGCATGTTCGGAATACGCATACCGGGGTCTTCACGTAATGAGACGCCCCAAATATCGGCGAATTGCTGTCGAACACTGTCATCGGATACGTGCCGGTAACCCGCAAACTCGTGGGGGAATGAACCCATGTCGCAGGCACCCTGCACATTGTTCTGACCTCGAAGCGGATTAACACCAACCCCCCGTCGACCAATGTTGCCAGTGGCCATCGCAAGGTTGGCCATTGCCATCACCATAGTGGACCCCTGGGAGTGTTCGGTGACGCCTAGCCCGTAATAAATGGCACCGTTGTGCGCGCTCGCATAGGTTCTTGCCGCGTGCCGAATGCTCTCTGGACTCAAGCCGGCCAACTCGGCGATAGCTTCGGGGCTATTTTCAGGCAGGGCAACAAACGCTTTCCAATGGGCAAATGAGGTGGCGTCACAACGCTCGGCAACAAAGGCGTCGGCCACCAAGTCCTCGGTAACGACCACATGAGCCATGGCATTCAACACCGCCACATTGGTGCCCGGCATCAGGGGCAAGTGGTGCTTGGCCACAATGTGTGGCGAGCGCACTAAATCGGTGGCACGTGGATCAATCACAATCAAATCAGCACCCTGTCGCAGGCGCTGCTTCATACGCGAACCAAATACAGGATGTGCGTCGGTGGGATTAGCGCCGATGACCATGATCGCATCGGCCTCATCGATCGATGCAAAGTCCTGGGTACCTGCACTGGTGCCAAATGTCTGCTTAAGCCCATACCCGGTCGGTGAATGACACACCCGCGCACAGGTGTCGACATTATTGGTGCCAAAGGCCGCGCGCACCATTTTTTGCACCACGTAGACTTCCTCGTTGGTGCAGCGGGAAGAAGTAATACCACCGATCGCATCGGTGCCATGGACCCGCTGAATCGTTTGAAAGCGCTCTGCGGCGAAGGCAATGGCCTGCTCCCATGACACGACCTGCCAACTATCTTCCCTGTGCTCACGAATCATTGGCTCGGTGATGCGATCGGCATGGCTGGCGTAACCCCAAGCAAAACGCCCTTTCACGCAGGAGTGACCCGCGTTGGCGCCGCCTGTTTTGTCGGGCACCATCCGCACCACTTCATTGCCCTTCATCTCGGCGACGAATGAGCAGCCCACACCGCAATAAGCGCAGGTGGTTTTCACCTGCCTGGTGGGGACGCCGACATCGATAACCCGCTTCTCTTGCAAGGTAGCGGTTGGACAGGCTTGTACGCAGGCACCACAGGACACACACTCACTGTCGAAAAATGCCTGCTCCTCGCTCGGCGATACTCGGGAGTCAAAGCCACGTCCGGCGATGGTTAGAGCAAAGGTGCCCTGCACCTCGTCACAGGCACGCACGCAACGGCTGCAGACAATGCACTTACTCGCATCAAAGCTAAAATAGGGATTCGAGGCATCCGTGGGCGCAGTCAGATGATTATCACCTTCACCGTAGCGAACCGTTCGCAGACCGACCACACCGGCCATATCCTGTAGTTCACAATCACCGTTCGCTGAACAGGTCAAACAATCGAGGGGGTGATCGGAGATGTACAGCTCCATAACCCCCTTGCGTAAACGATCAAGCTGGCTGCTCTGAGTGCGCACCGACATGCCGGGTTCACACAGGGTGGTACATGCGGCAGGAGTGCCCCGCCGCCCCTCAATCTCGACCAAGCACAGCCGACAGGAACCGAACGCCTCAAGTTGCTCGGTGGCGCATAACTTCGGCACAGGCGCTCCCGCGATCGCCGCCGCACGCATGACAGAGGTGCCCTCGGGCACTTGTATCTCAATACCATCGATGACGACATTCACGACGGCGTCGGACAACACCCCGGGTGTACCCAGGTCGGTGGCCGGGTCAAATTGCTGGACGCTATTCATCGCAGCTAACCTCCGCTTCGCACAATGAGTTTGCTGCCGGCACGGTCAAAATCCTCAGAGAAGGTATTAAGCGCGCTGAGTACGGGTTTAGGGGTGAGCCCGCCCATGGCGCAAAGGGACCCCATTTCCATGACTTCGCAAAGATCTCTCAGCAGTACCTGCTGCTGCATCGCATCATCACCCGCCGCAATGCGCTCAAGCACCTCAACACCGCGCACAGCACCAATACGGCAGGGCGTGCATTTGCCACAGGACTCCTCGGCGCAAAATTCCATGGCGAATCGCGCCTGCTCAAGCATATCGACCGTGTCGTCGAATACCACCAGACCACCGTGGCCAAGCATACCTCCGGCCTCGGCCAGCGCTTCGTAGGCCATAGGCACATCGAGCTCATCCGCAGCCAGGTAAGGTCCCAGAGGACCACCGGTCTGCACCGCACGCACCGGCCTTCCCGAGCGAGTACCGCCCCCGAAATCGTGAACCAGGGCGCGGGCCGTGACCCCAAAGGCAGTTTCAACAATACCGCCCCGGGCAATATTCCCCGCCAGCTGGAACACTTGTGTACCGCAAGAGCGCCCATGACCCAGCGCCGCGTAAGCCTCGGGGCCTCGCGCCATAATGGACGGTACGCTGGCCATGGTCAGTACGTTATTGATGACAGTAGGCGTTCCAAATAGCCCTTTGATAGCGGGCAAAGGGGGCTTCACACGGACCATACCCCGCCGCCCTTCGATGCTCTCGAGCATTGCGGTCTCTTCACCGCAAACGTAAGAGCCTGCACCTATTCGAATCTCGATATCAAAGCCAAAGCCACTACCCAGAATATTGGCGCCCAACCAGCCGCGCTCGCGGGCTTGTTCAAGGGCCTGTTCAAGGGTTGCAATGGCATCGGGGTACTCGGAGCGTAAATACACAATACCGAGATCTGCACCGACTGCCCAAGCGGCAATCACCATGCCTTCAATGAGACAAAAGGGGTCACCTTCCATCAGCATCCGATCGGCGAAGGTGCCGCTGTCCCCCTCGTCGGCGTTGACACAAATGTACTTGTGCTTGGCCGCACCGGCGCCTGAACCAGCGTGGGCAACGGGCTCCTGGGCCGCTACCGTGCGCCATTTGATACCCGCGGGGAAACCCGCACCACCCCGGCCTCTTAGCCCCGACGCAACAATAGCCTCGACCACATCGTTAGGCGTCATAGCCAGCGCCCGCTTTAAACCCGCCAACCCACCTCGATATAAAAAATCGTCCCCGTCGAGGGGATCAATAATGCCGACACGCTCAAAAATCCAACGCTGTTGACGCGCCAGATAGTCGAGGTCATCAACTGCCCCCAGAAAATTGCCATCGCTGCTTGTAGGCAAGACATCAAGACACTGCTCTGCAGTGACATTGCACCAGCCGACGCGGTCGCCGTACCGGTCGTCACTCCACTCCACCAGCGGCTCCAACCAGAGTAAGCCGCGACTGCCTGTGCGGATAACCACCTCGCCCTGGGCGATGAGTCGCTCGGCTATTTGGTCGGCGCCGACAGACTTAGCCGCGGCATCTTTTGGCACAAACCAGACGCTCATACTGACTGCTCCGAGTCTTGTTCTGCACGAGCCAACACCGCTGCTCGCAGGCGTTCTACGGTCACTCGCCCCATCAGTTCGCCGTCGACCACAGCGGCGGGCCCCAGCGCGCAGTTCCCAAGACAGAAAATGGGTTCGTCGACGCCGGTTAAGGCGGCGAGTTCGGCGTCGAGCTCACAGGTAGCCTGCCACTGGCCCTTGAGCGCGCGAGCACCCACTGCCTGGCAGGCCTCTGCGGCACAGAGCCGCACCGGCACAGGTGGCGGCGGTGACGTTCGTAAATCGGCGTAGAACGTCAGCACCCCATGCACATCCGCCCGGGACACATTGCACACGTCGGCAACGATAGGGGTAGCGCCCTCGGGCACATAACCAAAATGCCCTTGAATGGCCTGTAGACACATCAGCACAGGGCCCGCGTGGCGCTCGGCGATGGCAGTCACCAACTGTCTTGCTACAACCGAATCCCAGACTGGCCAGCGGCTTGTGCACGTCATGAGTGAAGCATTCCTTCTCCGGCGTAGACGTTGATGCGTTGATCTCGAGCAAAACCGATGAGCAACAGTCCGTGGTGGCGTGCCAAATCAACAGCGAGGGTTGTCGGGCCAGACACGGCGACAATACCCGCAACACAGGCGCGCAGCGCTTTAGCCACAATCTCGTAGGACACCCGGCCACTGACCACTAACAGTTGATCGGTTAACGGAAATTGCTGTGCCATAAACGCATGTCCGATGACTTTATCGACCGCGTTGTGGCGACCCACATCCTCACGCACGACCAATAATTCACCGGTATTGGAGGTCAACGCTGCCGCGTGAAGAGCCCCGGTCAAATCAAACATGCGCTGCTGCTCACGCATTGCATCGATCAGTGAATGCACTTTGTCGGGACGCAGCGTCCAACCCGGTGACTGGAGCGGTGCCGACGGCGATGGCACCGACTCCAAGACATCGGCACTGCAGACACCACAGGAGCTGGAGGTGAGGTAAGCACGGGGTTTGGGCATTCGGCAGTGATTAGCCAGTTCAATGACCACGGTATCAACCGCTTCTTCAATGACACCCCATTGGCGAAACTGAGAGGCGCCAACACGTTTGACATCGAGTAGGTCAGTTGAGTCAACAATGTCAGATTCACTCACCAGCCAACCCACCGCCAATTCCTCATCATGCCCCGGTGTCCGCATGGTGGTTGCCAGGACCGTCTCGCTGTTGGCGATGGCCAATGGCGCCTCGACCACAACCGGATCGAATTCGGCACTGGCAGGGGTGGCAAGCTGTACATCGCTGAAGCGACGAATGGGACGTGGATCACTGGCATGGACGGGCATCAGTGCACTCCCCTTTTTTTATAGGCAGTGAATTCGTATGCCGTGAGTTCACCAGCTGCGACAAATCGGTGATCGGGTTGAGTAGCCGTCAATGTCGGTGACTCCATGAGCTGCACCTCGCTCGCCAGTGTTCAATCGGGTGGTAAACGTTCTTGACCAACCCGCTGATGGCTCTGGTTAATTATGGTTATACCTGTTGCTATGGCATCTAGCGCCCCCACCGCGATTATTGGACTTACGGTAACCATGAGCAATGGCATCCATTTAACGAAAGGCTGAAAACCGATAACGAATGCGACATGCTATTGATCAAAATCACCAGCAAGCACCGACAGCGCTCGAGACAAGCCATCGTCTGGCAGCAGCAGTAACCTTGTACCTGTTGGGCGCCTCTTGTCAGCCATGGCAAAGGGCATCAACATCGACTGCACAATTGCTCCGCAGGGGAGCGCCACCGGGGGGCACCAGAGCCCTCACCGGTTCGGTTGGGAATTCTATTGAGAGTTCTATTGAGAGTTCTATGGGGAGACAGCAGCTTGGGACAACAGCATGAGCCTTCAGGTCAGCGCTGGCGACAACAATGTCGCCGCGGTGAATTTACTGGCCCAACAAGCGGTATTGCGCCCAGTTTGGTGCAGTGCAATTTGGTGGTGTTGCCCGATACCTACGCCTACGACTTTTTGCGCTTTTGCCAACTAAACCCCAAACCTTGCCCACTGTTGGCGATGAGCGCCAAACCGGGGGATCCCACCCTGACAACTTTGGGGGCAGATATAGACATTAGAACCGATTTGCCCCGTTATCGCCTGTGGCACGATGGTGTGTTGACGACAGAGGTCTCGGATATTCGTGACCACTGGCGCGATGATCTGGTGAGCTTTGCCCTGGGTTGCTCTTTTTCCTTTGAAGAGGCGCTGCTATCCGCTGGATTAGAAATTCGCAACATCAGCGAAAACGTGAATGTGCCCATGTATAAAACCCATCAGCCGTGCCATCCCGCGGGCGTCTTTGAGGGTGATTTGGTCGTCAGCATGCGACCGTTCACACCCAGAGACGCCATCCGCGCCATCCAAATATGCAGTCGATTCCCCCAGGTTCACGGCGCTCCTATTCATTTCGGTGACCCTGCCGCTCTGGGTATTCTCGATCTGGCTAAGCCCGACTATGGTGACCCAGTAACCCTCAAGGCCGGTGAAGTCCCCGTATTTTGGGCCTGTGGTGTCACCCCGCAGGCAGCCCTGGAGCAAGCACAATTACCTTTTGCCATTACCCATGCGCCTGGACATATGCTGATTACAGACCTTAACAATGCCACCCTTGCTGCTATTTAATGATTCCAGAATGGGCCCACGATTAGGTCTTAACCAGCTCCGACCCAGCTATCCCTTGGCCCCACCTACCGAGAGGCGCAGCTCATGAACCAACTGACCCTCAACTGTGACCTTGGAGAGAGCTTTGGCGCGTGGCGAATGGGTGACGACAGTGCAGTCATGCCGTTCATCGATGCCGCCAACATCGCCTGTGGTTTTCATGCGGGGGATCCCTCGGTGATACGCGCAACGCTGCAACTCGCGAAGACCCATCGGGTTGAGATTGGTGCGCATGTGTCCTACCCCGATTTACAAGGTTTTGGACGGCGCTCGATGCATCTTCGGGGCCAAGCCCTCATCGATACCCTGCACTATCAAATGGCAGCCCTCGAGGGCATGGCTCGCACCCAACGACTCAAAGTGACCTACGTCAAACCCCACGGGGCCCTGTATAACGACATGGCAAAGGATATTGCATTGCGGGCTGATGTGATGCGTGCGGTTGCGGCGTGGCATCGCCCCCTCGATCTTGTGGTGCTAGCGACGCCTAACGATGCCGACACCGTGGAACTTGCGGTGCAATACGGGCTTAAATTGCGCTTTGAGGCCTTTGCCGATCGAAGTTACGGCAACAACGGCTTACTACTACCCAGAGATCAACCCGGTGCTGTACTGACTCGTGATGATGCGGTGGCACAAGCCCTAGCTATCGCTCGGGGACAGCTGACCAGCGCCAAAGGTAGGGCGCTGAATCTTCAGGCGGATACCCTGTGCGTGCATGGGGACAGCGCTGAGGCGGTGGCCATGGTGCAGGCGATTCGGTCGGCCTTTAAACGTCATGTCGATTGAGTAAAAACCGTGTCCATTGACCCTATCACCTGGGATATGGCCGGCGAGCGAGGACTTCGTATTAGCCTTGCACGCGCGCCCAGTGCGTCTACCACAGCAGCACTAGTGGCGCTCAAGGATGCCCTAATAGCGGACTTTGGTAGCGCGATTGAAGATACGGTGCTGGCCTATCAGTCCCTCACGGTGTTTTGGCCAACCGGCGCAGCACTGCGCGAACCTCTAAAGCACTGGCTATCCACCTATGACGGGTTCGAAGCGCCCTCTTCTACGCCTGGGGGAAACATCATCCACCTACCGGTTTGGTACGCCATCGAATCGGGACCCGATATCGAGTCACTGGCCCGGCGCAACAGCCTGACCATAGCCGAACTGATCGAACTGCATGCGGGTCGACCTTACCGAGCGTATGCCAATGGCTTCGCCCCGGGGTTCTGTTATTTGGGCGAAGTCGATGAGCGACTAGCGTGCCCCCGCCACGCAACGCCCCGCCAAGCCGTAGCCACCGGCAGTGTCGGTATCGCCGACACCCAAACCGCAGTGTATCCACGGACGTCACCGGGGGGGTGGCAACTGATAGGACGCTGCCCTATCCCTCTATTTGATCTGAACACCGAACCACCGACACGCATCAATGTCGGCGATACCGTCATCTTCGACGCCATCGACAGGGAACGATTTATTGAATTAGGAGGTTGCATTTGACCCCCGACAGCGGTGGCACCCTGACCATCCACCGAGCAGGTCTAAGCACCACTATCCAGGACGAAGGGCGATTCGGACAACTGCACCTTGGATTGACCACAGGTGGTGCTATCGACGGTTTCAGCTTTCGTCTCGGGCAGCGCTTGGTTGGTAACAGCTTCGAAAGCGCAGCACTGGAATTGACCCTCGGTGGCGTCGAACTATCGGCTGACATCGACCTGGTATTGGCGGTAACGGGCGCCATCGTAGGCCTAAGCATCGATGACCAAACCGTGCCCATGAACACCACACTGCGCTTGATGCGGGGCCAGCGCCTGGTCATAGGCAGGGCCCAGGGCGGCAGCTATAGCTATGTCTGTATCAGCGGCGGTATCGCAACCCCACCGGTGCTCGGCAGCCGCTCGACCGTGGTCCGCGAGGGTTTGGGAGGACTGAATGGCGACCGACTCTATGACGGCGCGCAACTACCGGTGCTGCCACCGGCGGCAGAACCTACCTATTACCGGGCTAATCGTTCCAAGGCACACAAGTCGGATCAATTGCTCTTGCGCTTTATTCCAGGATTTCAGTACTCACTGTTACCCGCGTCCAGCCGAGAGGCACTGGTGAGTAACAGGTTTCAAGTATCCCATCAGCGCAATCGAATGGGGGTGCGACTTGAGGGCAATCCGATTATGACTGGCATCTCCCGCTTATGGTCCGAGGCAACCTGCTTAGGTGCAATACAAGTACCGCCCGATGGCGACCCCATTGTTTTATTGAACGATCGTCAAACCATCGGCGGCTATCCCAAAATAGGGGCTGTGCTGTCGGTCGACTGTGCTCGGCTGGCGCAGGCCGAGCCCTATACTCACTGTCGATTGGAACCCCTATCGCCACATGACGCCGATCGCGTATTGTGGCTGCATCAAAACTATGAGCGCGAACTGGCGCTAGAGACCGTTTGATGGGTGACTTTTTATCGACATCGCCGAGGGCTTCTCAACTCAGCGGCGCCCTGGCAGAGCTATTAGTTGCCTTAAATCCCCGGGGCATGGCTGGGGTGCAACGCTGCCTCGACAGCGACAACTTTTTAAATGGCGCGCAATTACTGCTGGCCGCCGCCGATAACGTCGTCATCTGCACCGGCTTCCCTGTTGCTGACACCTTTGAGACCGACGGCCCGGCGGGCGCTTTGGCCCTCTATGCGTACTGTGAGCAGCTCGGATTAACGCCCTGGCTGCTGGCGGGTGATCCATTGCTACGAGCGTTAGGGCCCGGCGTCAGAGCCTATAGTTTGAGCTCCTTTGACCGAGATCAGGCAGCCCGAGACGCTCGGGCAATGACCGAAGACCTCAAGCCCACGTTGTTAATTATGATTGAGCGACCCGGTGCCGCCGCGGATGGTCGCTACTACAACATACGTGGGCGTGACATCACCGATGTCTGCCGCCCCGCAGAGCCTTACGTTGAGTTACTGTCTTGTCCGGTGATCGCCATCGGTGATGGCGGCAATGAAATTGGTATGGCCAAGGCCGGTGATGTTCTAAACACCCTGGATATTCGACCCGCAGCCTCAAGTTGTGACGAATTACTGGTCGCAGATGTTTCAAACTGGGCTGCTTATGGCTTAATTGCGATGACGGAATATCTCCAGGGCGTACCTGAGGTGCTGGCGTGGTTGAACGCCCAGGACCTCCTTGAGCGATTGGTACAAGTGGGCGCGGTTGATGGTGTGACCCACGAAGCTATTGCCACCGAGGACGGATTACCACCGGAAGCCGGACAGCAACTCATTGCGGCCATCCAACAACTCTTTGCATCGGCGTCAGAGGGCGCAAACTAACATGACAACCGCCTACCTTAACGGCCGTTTTCTACCCCTTGAAGAAGCCCGTATCTCCCCCATGGACCGGGGCTTCCTGTTTGGTGACGGTATCTACGAGGTCATCCCAAGCTACGACCGAAACATGGTCGGCTTCGAGCGGCATATGGCAAGACTGGCTTCAGGCCTTGCTGCCATTGCCATCAACAACCCGTTTAGCGTAGAGCAATGGCAGTCCATGTTAAGGGAGCTGCTCCACGCCAATCCTTGGTCTGATGCGGCGGTGTATTTGCAGGTAACCCGCGGGACGGCCCCAGTGCGCAATCACCGCTATCCAGAGCACTGTGAACCCACGGTCTTTGCCTATCCCTTTGCCATCAGTCCACGAAATCCCGGCGATGCCACAACAGTGACCCGCTACAGCGCCGTTACGGGTACCGACCAACGCTGGCAACGCTGCCATATAAAGTCAGTGGCGTTACTGGGTAATGTGCTGCACATGATGGAAGGGGCCGATCGGGGCGCCGACGAAATTCTCCTCTTTAACGATGCCGATGAGCTCACCGAGGCCGCCGCCTGCAACGTCTTTGTGGTCATCAATGGACAGGTTCTGACGCCGCCCCTCGATCAGCAAAAGCTACCCGGCATCACCCGAAACATGCTTATCGATATATTGCGAACCCACGGCGATATACCCTTCATCGAGCGAGTCGTCACCCGGGAAGAGGTTTGTAGCGCCGACGAGATTTGGTTAACCAGCTCAACCAAAGAGGTTGTACCGGTGACACAGCTAGATGGCCGCATGGTGGGCGATGGCGAACCCGGTCCGTTTTGGCAAAAGGCTCAGCGTTTGTTCGATCGCTATCGATTCAGCGTCTAATTCTCCTATGCCCCGACCAACTTGTGTTTCCATCGACCTTGACGCCCTTCGTCACAATGCCCAAATCGCTCGGCGTCTGAGCGAGGGCAAGCGCCTGATGGCCTGTGTCAAGGCCGACGCCTACGGCCATGGCGCCATCCCCTGTGCCAAAACCCTGTCACCATGGGTCGATGCATTCGCGGTTGCCCACGTTGAAGAGGCCGAAAACCTGCGAGAAGCGGGTATTGAACAGCCCATCTTGGTGCTCGAAGGTCCCTTTGATGTAGCCGATGCCCAAAAGATAGAGGAATTGGCACTATGGACAGCTGTGCATAGCGAGCATCAGTTGCCCTGGCTAGTCGAGCATCTGACGCCAGCAACAAGCAATGTGTGGCTCAAACTCGACACCGGCATGCACAGACTCGGCATCGGGGCAGAGGCGCTACCTGTTGTCTGGTCACAGCTCACTGAAGCGGGGTTTCAAGACACCGTATTGATGACACACCTTGCATTCGCGGAACAAGGGGACAGTGCCCTAACCCAATATCAAAAAAGCCAGTGGCGAGCCGCGCTGGAGGCGTTGCCCTCGCCCACCGCAAGCGCACTCAACTCTGCCGCCATTGTTGGGGAACTCCCCATGAGCGGCGATTGGGTACGCCCGGGCTACATGCTGTATGGTGGCCAATCGTGCACCCATCCCGTGACAGATCTTCGCCCCGTTATGACACTCAGCTCGGAAATCATGGCGATTAGACACATTCCCCAAGGGGACAGCGTGGGCTACGGGGGGCGTTGGATTGCACCGCGCCCTAGTCACATTGCCACAGTGCCAGTGGGTTATGGCGATGGCTACCCACGCCATGCGACTAATGGCGCACCCGTTTGGGTCGACGGGTATGAATGTCCGCTGGTTGGACGGGTATCAATGGATATGGTGACCGTCGACATTACCGATCACCCCAATGCCACTATCGGCAGCGCCGTCGAGCTGTGGGGTGAGCACATCAGCATCGATCGACTTGCGCAGGCTGCAGATACCATCGGTTATACCCTGATGACGCAAATCAGCTCGCGACCCGCCCGTCGGTGGATTGACCATTAATCACTTCTGTACAGCGGCACCCCATTGAGCAGACACGCCATTACCATGCAATCAAAACTTCCTCTGGTGGGCACAACCATTTTCACCACCATGTCAGCGCTTGCGGCAGAGACAGGGGCTCTCAATCTATCGCAGGGGTTTCCTGATTTTTCGCCACCAATGGCCTTGTTGGCGGCGTTATCGGACGCTGCCAACTCTAGCTCACAACAGTATCCGCCGATGATTGGACTGGCATCCCTGAGAGAAGCGATTGCGGCGCAAGTAGAGCGCTATCGTGGGGTTGCTGTTGATGACACCACTGAAGTCACGGTAGTGCCGGGTGCAACCGAAGGCATCTTCTGCGCGATTACCGCATCGATCGGCGTGGGTGATGAGGTGATCGTCCCGTCATTTACGTTCGCGGCCACGGGAAACTCTGTAGCCATGACAGGGGCCACACCCGTATTCGCGGACATCGAGCCCGATCATTACTGCCTGGATCCTGAGGCCGTCGAGGCTGCGATAACCCCGAGAACCCGGGCGGTGATGCCGGTGCACTTGTACGGCCACCCCGCGGCGGTTGACCGACTCAAGGCCATCTGCGAACGTCACGGCCTGATCCTTATCGAGGATGCTGCCCAAGCCCACGCGGCAGCGCTTCGCGACCGACCGGTTGCCACGTGGGGACTAGCGGGCTCCTTCTCGTTCTATCCGACCAAGAACATGACGTCGGGGGAGGGCGGCATGGTCGTGACGGCTGATGCTGACCTGGCGAGGCGTGTGCGTCTCCTGCGTAACCAGGGGCAGGATCGGCGCTATGAGAACGAGATTGCAGGCCTGAACAACCGCATGACGGACTTGCACGCGGCCATAGGTAGAGCTCAGCTCCGACGACTTGGGGAGTGGACCGCCGCAAGGCAATCGAATGCAAAGGTCCTCGATTCGCATCTGCAGGGCGTGGTGATCCCCGCGGTGGCGCCGGGAGCCTCACATGTTTACCACCAGTACACGATTCGTGTGCCGGGGCACGACCGCGACAGGTTTCAGGGGGAACTGGCAAAGAGGGGAGTCGGCTCCGGGGTCTACTACCCGATCCCCAACCATCGACTACCCGCCTTTGCGCGATCAGAACACTTGCCAGTCACCGAGACGGCTTCTCGCGAGTGCCTGTCCCTCCCGGTTCACCCATCACTTACTGAAGCGGACCTTGATTTCATCGTCACCACTGTCAATGACGTCGCACGGGCGGGTGCGTGATGTGCCAAATCTGAGAGCTGGGCTCGTGGGTCACGGCGCCATGGGTCGTAATCATGCCCGTGTTCTATCCGAGCTCGAAGGAGTTGACTTCGTTGGCATCGTCGACCCTGATGCCAAGCAAGCCCGCGCAGTTGTTTTCGATGACCTTGATGCGCTAATCGACCATGGAATCGATTACTGCATCATCGCCGTCCCCACTCTTCAGCATGAAGAGATCGGACTGCGATTGGCTGATGCGGGTGTGCACGCCTTAGTTGAAAAGCCACTGGCTCAAGACAGTGCTTCCGCCCTAAGACTGGCTGAGGCATTCGAGCAGGCGGCGCTGATCGGAGCCGTTGGCCACATCGAGCGCTTCAACCCGGCCCTTCGGCAGGCCCGTGCACGAATGGCAAACGGTGATCTGGGTGACATCCTCCAGATCACAACGCGTCGCCAGGGGCCCTTCCCTGACCGCATCGCTGACGTTGGAGTGGTCAAGGACCTTGCGACGCATGACATCGACCTAACGGCATGGGTGGCTCAGAGCGACTTCGTTTCTGTGGCCGCGCAAGTGGCTCATCGATCGGGTCGGGAGCATGAGGACCTCGTCTCCGTCGTCGGTCACCTCTCCGACGACACGATCACTAACCACATAGTTAACTGGCTTTCACCCTTCAAGGAGCGGATGACGGTTGTTACCGGAGAGAAGGGAGCCTTTGTCGCCGACACGCTGCACGCGGACCTCACGTTCCATGCGAATGGGGTGGTCCCGACTCAGTGGGACGATGTTGCTCGCTTCCGTGGTGTTAGTGAAGGTGATGTCGTCAGATTTGCCATTCCTAAGCCAGAGCCACTCAGGACAGAGCACGAGAATATGAGAGACGCCGTTTGCGGTCTGACCTCCGACATCGTCACGATGCGCGATGGACTGCAAACCGTTGTCGTCGCAGAGGCGATCTTGCGAAGTGCGGCGACCAAAACGTCGGTCGAGGTGGTGGAGGGAGTCGGGGGAGAATCACCGTGGTCGGGCTTGGGAAGATCGGCCTGCCGCTGGCCGTTCAATACGCTCGCAAGGGTCACGAGGTGATCGGGGCAGATGTCAACGCCGCGACCGTTGATCTCGTCAAGAGCGGAACGGAACCGTTTCCAGGCGAGCACCAGCTTCAAGAGTACTTGAGCGATGTAGTCACTTCAGGGCTTCTAACTGCCACCACCGAAACCAGTGCAGCCGTGAGCGTCAGTGATGTCGTTGTTGTCGCCGTTCCGCTCTTTGTCGATGAAGAGGCTGCTCCGGATTTCCGTGCCATGGATGCAGCGGCCACGGCCATCGGCCGAGGATTGAGAAGGGGAGCGCTGATCAGCTTTGAGACCACGCTGCCAGTCGGGACCACGCGAAAACGGCTTGCCCCGATGTTGGAGACTGAATCGGGTCTCGTGGCAGGTCGCGACATCTTCATAGCGTTCAGTCCAGAGCGGGTCTTTACGGGAAGGGTGTTTGAAGACCTTCGCCGATACCCCAAACTGGTGGGGGGTACCAACCCAGCCAGCGCGGAGCGAGCCGTAGAGTTTTACGAGGCCGTACTAGACTTTGACCCTCGAGCTGATCTGGAAAGGGAAAACGGAGTATGGGACTTGGGATCAGCAGAAGCGGCGGAACTCGCAAAGCTCGCCGAGACGACCTATCGCGATGTAAACATAGGCCTCGCCAATCAGTTCGCGCGATATGCGGACCGTGTTGGGCTTGACATCTACAACGTAATTGAAGCCTGCAACTCCCAGCCGTTTAGCCACATTCACCAACCGGGAGTGGCCGTAGGTGGTCATTGCATCCCGGTCTACCCCCGCCTTTACCTTTGGAATGATCCGGAGGCCTCAATCGTGCGCACAGCTCGCGAAGCCAACTCCGAAATGCCTGCATACGCCGTCTCGGTACTGAACTCGGCCCTGAATGGCATGCAAGGCAAGAGGGTTGCCATCCTCGGTGCTGCATATCGAGGAGGTGTTCGGGAAACAGCATTCTCCGGCGTCTTTCCTGTGGTGGACGAAGTGAGCAAAAGGGGGGGCATAGCAGCGGTGCACGATCCCATGTACACAGAAGACGAGATCAGAGCGCTCGGACTAGAACCCTTTCGCCAAAGTGAACCAGCTCGCGGGGCCATAATTCAAACCGCGCATGAAGAGTACCGAAATTGGGGCGCCGTCGACATTCCGGGTATTGAGGTGCTTGTTGATGGGCGCCGGATTGCACGGGACGAACTTTGGGCTCCAGCCCGAGTTGTCGCGCTTGGTCGGCCTGGTTGATACTTAGGACGGAAGGGTGAGTGTCCCGTCCTCTCCTGCCTCAATGGGCTTGAGCCCTGAGGCTACGGACAGATCGCGCAATGAGATATAGACCAAGGATTTGGGCCGTAGCCCCCCCGGCGACCAACAGCGCGAGAGATAGGAACCAGTCCGCACCCGCCAAGTAGGCAAATGAGCCAAGGCCAAGGCCAACGGATACTCGAAGGGCCGCGATCAGGAGCATTGCACCCCACTTCTCGAGTGCTAGGAGAAGAGTGCTGAGAGGGTTCCAAAGCAGGCCAATCGCAGCAGGCACGGCGATGAGTTGGGCAAACTCACCGGCGGGCCGCCAATCTGCTCCTAACACCGTGGCGAAGAGCCAGGGACCCATAAACGTCAAGATCAGAGTCACAGCGACTGCAAGTCCCGTCAGGCCAATGATGAGGGCCCTAAGGCTAGGGATCGATTCATTTGATCGTCTCGAATGCGATACCTCAGCCAGGATAGCCTGGCCCAACGCAGCACCGATGAGCGCAACTGGGATTGCCAGAATTCTCTGAGTCATGCCAACGTAGCCTGCAATCTGGTCGCCGTACCACCACGCAGCGGCTATCACCCACACTGACGTAGCCACTACGTCCAACGTTGTTGCGGGCCAGACTCGCGCAATGGTGGCTCCATGGGAACGCCAGAAGGACCTGATCACTTTTTGCTTCTGGACGGATCTGCGGACTAAGAAATACGGCCTGAGAAGGAGAACAACGCCTACGGTGCGTCCGAATGTTTCACCGACAACAAGTAGGTGGGCTCCTCGTCCCGACAAACTCAGGCCCACCTGTGTGGCTACGATCACGGTGTTTTGGAGCAGCGGCCTCCACGCAGCCAATTTATATTGCCTTCCCCGGAGGGCAACGGCAAAAAGCACAGAGAAGGTGCACTGCGCAAGAACAAGGCCGGGAAGCCAGAGCCAAACTGATCCGAATGAAGGAGTACTCAAAGGTTCCGAAGCCACCGTCGTCACTAGCATGAGCACGAAGAGAGAGGAGCTCAACCCGATGGAGAGTCGGAACGCGCGCGAGGCAATGTACATTGCCTCGGTATCGCTGGAGGCCGGTACGATCAGGCGTGGGAGTCCGAGTGTAAGTAACGGTGCCAAGCTCGTGGCGGCGGCTACGACGGCGGCGTACTCGCCTATCTGGGTGACTGAGTAGAGACGAGAGATGATCGGGGTCGCCACTACGAGAAGTAGTTGTGAAAGCAAGATTCCTGCTGAGAGAGTAGTGAACCCGCGCAACAACCCATTTTTCGGTCGAGAGACATTGCCCAACATGGAAACTCCGTCCGTGTCTCCTCGAGCCCGTAAGGGGGTAGTACATCACGTTATGGGTGGGACTGGATTCCCCCAATGCACTTCAGCCTTCGTCTCGAATCTTAGGTAAGCGCATAACCTCTTCGACTCTATTACGCGTCTGCCTCATTCCCTTGAGCGAGCGATCTGGACCGGGCGATGCAGCAACAATGCCGACGGCTGTCGCGATGCCGCCTGAAAGTAATGCCGTAAAGAATGACCGATTGATCAACGCCATTGACGCACTGCCCAATAGGCCAACGGCAAACGCCCTGTTACGGACTGAAGCGATACGGTCCAAGAAGCGCAGCAGAACCGCGCAAAATGCTGCCACGACCATCACTCCTAGCAAGCCCAGAGAGGCATACGCGTTGGCGATGAGTCCGGCATTGGCATTCATTTCGGTTCCTGGTCGAAGTGATTCCCCGACCAACAATCCAGGGTCGGCTTTCGCGGCTGAAGGCCAGATGAATGCTGGGACTTCATGAGCAAAATACGTGTGCCCGAGAGCACCATAGAATTCTATGTAATGACCGATGTGCGCTGCTGGGACAAGCCCAAGACGGCGGGTTAGATCAAAGACGATATCGTCAAAGGATCCGAACTGGTTCATTACGACTGGTAGGGCAATCAGGGCACTGAGGGTCGCTCCGAAGAGAGGAAACGTACTGCCGCGCTCCGCCCTTAGCACCTCAATGGCGACCACGGTCGCGAACAGAAATCCGACGAGGACGATTCGCTCTCCACCTATGCTGAAGTTCAGAAGAGCCAGCGCAGCGCCCAACAAACCGAAAAAAAGCCTGCGCCATGCGACGGCCGCCGCAGCAAAGGCTGGCACAAGAAC
>CAJXNM010000010.1 GCA_913057135.1 uncultured Halieaceae bacterium | reverse complement strand
ACCATCTGCACAATAGTTGACAAACTGGTGGCTTGGTACGGCATTGACACTTGGTTGTCCCGAAGTCGGCAAGCCTCTAAGGCGTGGTCGCGCAGACAATGGCCATCCTCTAAGAGTAAAAGGCCCTCCCCCTTAAGATCCGATGTCTGAAGTTGCGGCTTCGTCGCCAAGGGGTGTTGTTCCGGCGTAGCTAAGAGGAAGTCGTCTTCCATAAGCGGCATAACATCGACGTTTTCTGCAGGGAACGGCAAAGCTAGAAGCAAAATATCCAACTCCCCCGCATGCAAGGCATCGACCAATGGCTGACTTAAATCTTCACGAATGAACAATTTAAACTCAGGGTGATCGGTGCGCAGCTTGCGTAACAGTCGTGGCAACAAGAAAGGCGCAATAGTAGGGATTACCCCCAATCGCATTTTCCCGCTAAAGGGCTCCCCCGCGGCCGCACACATGGCAACCAAATCTTCGGTGTCGACCAAAATGCTGTGGGCACGCTCGACCACATCAACACCCAACGTTGTTAACAGTACATTCCTGTTATTACGCTCAACGAGGGAGACCCCCAAGGTATCCTCTAGCTCTTGGATACCCGCACTTAAAGTGCTTTGGGAGACATAACAGGCCTTAGCCGCGTGCCCAAAGTGCTGATGTTCCGCCACAGCACAGAGGTATTTAAGCTGTTTCAACGTGGGTTGCCGCGCCATTGGGTATCTCCTCCTGTGCGCCGATAGGTGATTTCTGGCGGCGCCGTAAGGATTATCGCTGATTCATCGCATCGATGCGCCCCCCGCGTTAAACTGTGGATACTACGAACCGGAGAGCTCTCTTTTGACACTGGTGGTTTTTGACATGGACGGGACGCTGCTAAATGCTGCGTCTGAAATCACACCCTTCACCGCCGAGACTTTAAAGTTGCTCGAGCGAAACGGTATTGCCTACACGGTCGCCACGGGTCGGACGCTACAAGCCGCCCGGCGGCCACTTCGTCATCACCGATTCCAACTACCGCACATACTGAAGAATGGCGCCGTCATCTGGTGCCCGCAACAAGAGAGCTACAGTCATCAACACCTGCTGACCCAAAGCGAGGTTTGGCATGTCTTGGCAGCCTTTACCCTGCAAGATATCACGCCCTTTGTGTTTACTTTGGAAGAAGACAATCACCACGCGGTATACCACGCTCCCCTCAAAAACCGCTCAGAACAGCGACTGGCTCAATTATTTGAAGACGAGCGTCACCTACCCCTGGCGCCACTTAGCGATATGCCGACCGACGCCGATGTCATCAACGTGAGTGCCATGGGGCCCGAGTCGGCCATCGCGGCCGTTATTGAATCCATTGCCGATGAGCCTCACCTGGTGGCCTATAGCGGTGTGGCCATTGAGAGCAAACAGCAATGTTGGGTCGACATCCATCATAGCTTGGGCAGCAAAGGTAACGGCATCACCACACTCCGCAATGAACACGGCTTCGATGAAATCATCGTTTTCGGGGACGGTGACAACGACTTGAGTATGTTCGCTGTAGCGGATGAGGCCTATGCGCCAGCCAATGCACAAGCCGATGTGAAAGCTGCTGCACACGATATTATTGGCCATCACGACGAAGATGGCATCGCGCGTTTTTTACGCAAACGCTTTCAGTTACGCTACTAACCAGACGGCTCAGCCTTGCGACGAAGCCGCGGTTGTATCAACCAAACCCCGGCTAAAATAGCAACCAAAGCTACGAGATGCTCAAGCATCACAGGCTCTGCGAGCAACAGAGCGCCTGCAGCAAAAGCCAACGCCGGTATCAAGTAATTGATGGTCGACAAGAATCCTGGGCCAACTTCACTGACGATGGTGAAATAAACCCAAGTGGCGGCGCCTGTCGCAAACACGCCCAAGACAGCCACTGCGGCCCAGGGGCCCGGTGCAGCCACAGGGCTCACCCAAGACTGCGTTATTAGAACGGGCCCCAATAACATAATAGAGCCCAAACACAGACTACCTGCGGATACTGCCACCACATCAAAAGGTGGCAATCGCTTCGTAAAAATGCCGTTAATAGCGTAGCAAAACGTTGCGGCGACCGCCGCCAGCTGACCCGGTAAGCGCTCGGTGTTACCTGCACGCAACACCTCGTCACCCAACAACAATGCAACCCCTATAAAACCAAGCGCCACGCCCGCTAGGCGGGTTACTGTCAGCGGTTCGTGCTCGAGAAACCAGTGCCCCAAAACCAATATGGTGATTGGCATTAGCGCCATGAGCAGGCCAACTTCACCACTGGGAACGGTTTGCTCCGCCCATGCAATCAGTGTGAACGGCAAAATATTGCCCGAAAGCGATAAAAACAGCAGACGAAGCCACCAACGTCTGCCTTTCGGTAGCTGTCCCTTTCTCGCCAGTAACAGCAGCAGCATAACCAGCCCACCGAGGGTAAGACGCCCCCAAACAACCGTCACCGGCTCGAAGACAGGCAACGCCACCGCAATAAGATAAAACGCCAGCCCCCAAACGAGAACCAAATAGCCAAGCAGCGCCCAATGGCGCGGTGTGGGCGTTACCAACACAACTTAGTCTCCCAATACCCTCTATCACTAACGGGCCTCTCATGATCTGATACTCTTGCAGTCTGCCGTTCACTAGAGCCACCGATCATCATGTCCGACCCGAGTCCCATCACGCCAGAGTTGCAGGCACACCTGGAAACGGTGCTGGCTACCCAGCCACCCTCTGGCCCCGCCATTACCCTTGCGGCAGCCTTTGTACGGCGTTGGTTCAAACCCCGGTTTAGCGGCCTAGAACGACTGCCCAATAAGCCCGCTCTGTTCGTGGGTAACCACTCGTTACTGGCGCTTGACGCGTTCACCTTTCAGCTCCTCATGCACTACGACTATGGACGCTTTTTGCGTCCCTTGGGCGATCGAACACTGTTTAAAAATCGTCAATATGCCGACGCCGTCATCCCATTGGGTGCGGCGGTTGGCGAGCCCGCCGTCGTGGAACAGTTAATGAGCGCAGGTGAAGACCTGCTGCTTTACCCGGGGGGCACCTTCGAGGCGGTAAAAGCGCCCGAACAACGCTATGAACTGATGTGGCAAAAACGTTATGGCTTTATACGCTTAGCGGCAAAAATGGGTTATACCATCGTCCCCTTTGCTGCCGTTGGCCCCGACGAGTACTACAACCAACATATGACAGGGCCTGAGTTACAGCAGGCGCAACTTGTGCAACTGTTAACGCGCATTGGGCTGATACCCGCCGATCTTCGCAGCGACCTTGTGCCACCGCTACCGGCGGGAGTGTTTGGATCGCCCATGCCCAAACCCAAGACGACATTTTATGGCTTCGCACCGGCGATTGATTTAAGTGATTACGCGGGGCCGATTCCCGACGAGTCTGTGCAACGTCGACTGCGCAAGCGCGTAGCGGATGCTATCGATCGTGAAATAAAGCAGCAATTACTGCTCCGAGAACGTCAGCGACATCAGGATGGCCTGTTGCGCCGGATACTCTCGTTGTAACAACCCAATGAGGTAAGTATATGCGGCGCTTAGGGATTGCAGTTGTAACCATTGTCTTTGCTTGGTTGCTTATCTCATTAACAGTACTCCCCCCGTATGCCATCACTCCCGGTGACAACCCTGTCACCCAGAGCCCTACCGACCTTGGTCTGACATACACCTCAATCAAGGTTCCGGTTGACGAGATTGAGCTTGAGGGCTGGTGGATACCAGCGCCCTCGCCCCGCGCAGTACTTATGTTCGTACACGGCGCCGGCTCGAATCGAACATCGTGGTTCATTCAATCCCTCGATCTTTATCGAACCCTTGTCGATCAGCAGATCTCCGTGCTAACCGTTGACCTCCGCAATCACGGCAATTCGCCAAAAACCGACGGCAAACTTCGCATGGGGGCGGTTGAATGGCGCGACGTGATGGCCATGGCGAGCTGGCTAGACACATCCTCTCAGAAAGACTTACCCAGAATCGTCATGGGCGCCTCTATGGGTGGCGCCACTGTAGTTCAAGCACTTTCGAAGGGATTAACGGTGGATGGGGTGATACTGTTCGACCCCGCCCTCAATACCCAAGATGCCTTAGCTCAAGGTGGTTGGGTTCAAACCGGCATCCCAACCCCCCTTCTCAAACCCTTCGCCTGGGCCACTACGACCTTTTGGGGACTGCCGTCAGGGGACAACGATGCCCTGGCCAAAGCCCTGCAGGTAAAACAGCCCACACTACTCATACAAGACCCAGATGACCCGGTTACCCGACGGCAGTTTGCGGAACAGCTTGGCGCCGCTAATCCGCAGGTGGCCGTGGCGATGGCGCCCAATACGACAGCTACAGCAGAGTGTCTCGAGGGCAAAAAGCGCTGGGGTAGTCACGTAGCGGCGTTCAGCTGTCATCCGGAATGGTTCACAAACCAACTGGCTGGCTATCTCGACGCAGCGATAACTTCGGCTGGAGGTAGACCGAAAGCCGGACAAAAGTGAGTCGATTAGCCGCCACCAGATTAATCGCGCTTAATCGTCACCTCCCTGCCACAAGGCAGACATATTTGTGTCATGCAATTTCTGTCACCTAGCTGACACAATCTCCATACTCACAATCAAACCCTCTTGGTTTCAGTCACTTACGCTTTGATGTCAGACGCACTCCTTGCCGATGGTATCGGTCTGTCATCAAACTGCCAAAAATCTGCCATATCGCTCAGTCACAGCTAAGTCACACCGCCAATCGAAAATGTGATTGTGATGTAAGTCACATTCCCAACATCCGATCACTCCCAACAGGTGTCGACTATGAAGCTGATCAGCAAGAAATTGTGTGCCGCTGTGGCATTGGCAACCGGCAGTGCCGTAGCCTCTGCTCAGATCCTCCCGGCGCATCAGACCAATAGCGTCTGGTTCCAGGAAGCCAATGACAACATCGCCATGAAAGAGGCGAATGCCAATACACCCAAGACCGCCAAGAACGTCATTTTGTTCGTGGGCGACGGCATGGGTATTTCCACCCTGACCGCAGCACGAATCTTTGAAGGTCAAACCCTCGAAGGCAATCAGGGTGGCGAAGAACACGAGTTGTACTTCGAAAACTTCCCTAACACTGCCTTAGTTAAGACCTACAACACCAACTCTCAGGTTCCCGATTCAGCGGGCACCATGACCGCCATGATTTCAGGTCTGAAGACTGATATCGGCGTATTCGGTTACGACGAAGACACCAACCGCGGTGACTGCACCACCCTCGAGGGTAATGGTGTAACGACTTACCTAGAGATGGCCGAAGTGGCTGGTATGTCAACGGGTATTGTTTCTACTGCTCGCATCACCCACGCCACGCCCGGCGCCACCTATGCTAAAACCCCTGATCGTAACTACGAAGACCAGTCAGACATCCCCGCTGACAGCAACTGTGCAGGTGTCATTGAAGACATCGCCAGCCAACTGATCAACTTGGAAGATAACATCGAAGCGCGTTTCCCCGGCGTTGATGTTGACGGTATAGAAGTTGCCATGGGCGGCGGTCGACGTCACTTTATTCCCCGCGATGCAGCCTTCAATGTCGAGAAGCCTGTCGATGCAGGTGCTGAAGGTGATCGCACCGACGGTCGAGATCTGCCCGCAGAGTGGATGGCAAAATACGGTAACGGTGTCTACGTGACTGACCAGGCCGGTTTCGACGCCATCGACACAGAAAACGTCGGCAAAGTCTTGGGACTGTTCAACGAGTCACACATGCAGTACGAAGCTGACCGTGCCAACGACATCGCCGGCGAGCCTTCTATTGCCGAGATGACCGTTAAGGCTATCGAAGTGCTAGACAACAACCCCAATGGCTTCTTCCTGATGGTGGAATCGGGTCGTATTGACCACGCGCACCACGCCAATAACGCCCACGGTGCTCTCACCGATACGGTTGCATTTGCAGAGGCTGTGAAGGCCGCTCATGAAGCCACCAACGACAACGAAACCCTGATTATCGTCACCGCTGACCACAGCCACGTGATGACTATTGGCGGTTACGTAACCCGTGGCAACCCCATTTTGGGTAAAGCGGTTTATGCGCCTGGTGCGGATCCGCAGCCCGCTTCCGACGGCCTGCCCTTCACCACTGTCATGTACAACAACGGCTTTGGTGTCTGTGACTTGGGCGACGAAACAAATTCCGATGCGGGTTACGGTGATGATTGTGGAAACAGCGCGGGTCGTGTCAACGGTGCTCGGGATGACATCTCTCTCATCGACACGACTGCCCCGGGCTACTTCCAAGAAGCGCTCGTGCCCTTGTCATCTGAAACCCACTCGGGTGAAGACATCACCATTCACGCCACTGGCCCCGGTTCTTCATTCGTGCGCGGCACGGTTGAGCAGAGCATGGTTTTCCACATCATGAACAACGCCCGTCCGGTCGTTGCTGAGTAAGGAGCGCATACAATGATTTTTGAAGGAAAAGCAAAACTGCTTGCAGTTGCAATCGCTGCGCTGACACTGGTTGCCTGTGAAGGCGACGACGGTGCTCAAGGTCCTGCTGGCCCACAAGGCCCTCAGGGTGAGCAAGGCCCTGCCGGCCCACAAGGTCCTGCCGGTGCGGATGGCGCTGATGGTGCAGACGGTGCGGATGGCGCTGATGGTGCAGACGGCGCTGATGGCGTAAGTAACAACATGTTGAGCCGCCTTGACGTCCTCAACAACGTCAACAACGCTTTCTATGTTTCAGACGAAGGCCGTGTGCGCAGCGTGCGCCCTGAAGATCTGCAAACCCTCCGTGGCTCGGCCAAAAACGTCATCTTGTTCGTCGGTGACGGCATGGGTCCATCAACGGTTACCGCCGCGCGTATCTTCGATGGCGAGCAAAAAGGCATGATGTGGGAAGACGGCGTATCCCGTAACTTCGCCGGCCCAGAGTCTAACAACCTGTCGTTCGACCGTTTCCCTTACGCCGGTCTTATCAAAGTGTACAACACTAACTCACAGGTCCCAGATTCTGCGGGCACTATGACGGCAATGGCTACCGGTGTTAAAACGGATATCGGTGTCTTCGGCTACGACGAAACCGCTGAGCGTGGCGACTGCACGACCGTGGGTGAAGACAACATCCTGACTACTAGCTTAGAGCTAGCTGAGTTGGCTGGTATGTCCACAGGTATCGTGTCTACGGCACGTATTACCCATGCGACCCCGGCTGCAAACTATGCTAAAACCCCTGATCGTGGCTACGAAGACAACGCTGAGTTGGATGACACCAACTGTGCGGGCCAAATCAAAGATATCGCGCTGCAGTTGGTGGAGTTTGAACAAGACCTTAAAGCGCGCTACCCACAGTTCGACCGAGTCGATGCCGACGTCGATGCCATCGACATCATTGACGGTGTAGATGTCATCATGGGCGGTGGCCGCCGCCACTTCTTGCCAAAAGACGCTGCCTTCAATGTCGAAAAGCCCGCTACTGCAGGCGCCGAAGGTCGTCGTACCGACGGTCGTAATTTGGTGGCCGAGTGGGAAGCCGCTTATGGTGCCGAGGGCGGCGTTGTTATCCACGACTCTGCAGGTTTCGATTCACTGGATGTTGCTACAACTGAGAAAGTCTTCGGCCTGTTTAACGAATCTCACATGCAGTACGAAGCCGATCGCGGCAACGACATTTTGGGCGAACCTTCGCTGTCAGAAATGACCGCAAAAGCCATCCAAATTCTGTCAAAGAACCCCAATGGCTACTTCCTGCAAGTGGAATCAGGTCGTATTGACCACGCTCACCACGCGGGTAATGCCGCGGGCGCTTTGGTCGATACGGTTGAGTTCTCAAATGCCGTACAAGCTGCCGTCAACTTAACCAGCCAGGAAGACACACTGATCATCGTCACCGCTGACCACAGCCACGTGATGACCATTGGTGGTTACGTAACCCGCGGCAACCCCATTCTGGGTAAAGCGGTTTACGCACCGGGTGCAGATCCCCAGCTTGCAGCTGACGGTAATCCTTTCACCACATTGGGCTACAGCAACGGCTTGGGGGTACGCACCCAAACTCTGAATGAAACTGATTCAGATAGCTCTTACGGTGATGGTTTAGGCGCGCAAACAGGCCGCTTTGCCAATCTGTCTGGCACTGATACAACGGCTATCGGCTTCCACCAGGAAGCGCAGATTCCGTTGAGCTCAGAGACTCATGCAGGCGAAGACATTGCTGTTTACGCCATCGGCCCAGGCGCTGCCTTGGTTCGTGGTACCAACGAGCAGAATACAATCTTCCACTTCACAGAGTACGCCCTCGACCTGATTAACAAGGCCGAGCGTGCTGCTGAGTAAGATTTAGAACCATCCTTTAAACCACCGGCCTTCGGGTCGGTGGTTTTTTTATGTCACTAGGAGTTTTTATGTTGCGCAACACATTAATGATGAGCATGTCTTTACTGCTAGCACAGTCGGCACTGGCGGATGAGCATTGCATTGAGCCAAGCACGGTGGTCGGTGCCAGTTATCGCATTGAAACAAGCGGTGGCAGCGCAAGGGACATCACGGTATTGCGTAATACCGTCGGCAATGTCATGTACATTCTCGACACCGAAGCCCTTACCCGTATCTACCAAAATTATGGCAAAGCCGGCGTGGCCGTTATCGAATACTTCGATGGTGAAGCCATAGGTGTCGAGTATGAGCCATCCACTCAGATAGCGGCCGATGGTTGGGATGCCATCTATCAGGTATTTCCCGAGTCGAGTCTTGTGGATTTGGAAACTGCAAAAACTGACGTTTATCACTGTCTAGCCACTACCCATTACACGGGGCCGGAACTGGATGTTACCTACCTTGATACGGTTAAGTTGCCACTAGCCGTTGAGCAAGTAAGCGGTGACACCACGCAAGAGTGGACATTGACGGCGCTGCACACCGACCGCTCGGTCCTTGACGCCAAACTCGCACAAGTTGATGGTTACAGAACGTATGACTTTGCAGACTTAGGCGATAGCGAGAATGAGCCGTTTTTTCGCAACAGTGAGTACCTAAAGTACAAGTTGCACGGTCCAGGCGGACACAGTCACTGAGCCATCCACCGCCCCTTAATTTGCGTACAAGGTTACTGAACATCGGCGAGTCACTCAGCTCTCGCTTCCAAACGTTTGAGTAACCGGTACGCAAACCCAAGAGGTCTACCATGAAAACGCTTATTTCTACGCTCGCACTCGGTGCCGCTTTGTTGTCAGCCAATGCATCGGCCTGTCCTGAATACCTCAATAACAGCATGCGCAAACTGGCATCGAAGGAGGTCATCAACTTCTGCGAGGCATATGCGGGCAAACCTATGCTCATTGTCAATACCGCCAGTAACTGCGGTTACACACCCCAGTTCGATGGCCTTGAGAAGCTCCACAAAGAGTACGAAAGCAAGGGTCTTGTGGTCATCGGCTTTTCCTCTGACACCTTCTTCCAAGAAGAAAATGACGAGGGCGATGCGGCCACGGTCTGCTATGAAAAATACGATGTGTCATTCCCGGTAATGGCCACCAGTCCCGTTCGCGGTGGTAAAGCTAACCCCGTATTCAAAGGGCTCGGCGAGGCTAAGGGCTACCCCACATGGAACTTCAACAAATATCTCGTCGATGCCCAGGGTAACGTGGTAGAGCACTTTGGCAGCAACGTTGGCCCCGATGATCCGAAGCTGATCAGTGGCATCGAGGGCGTGCTCTAACGCGATACGATTCCCCTTATTCGACAGGTGTCTCACTCTGCACCACCCGGGCCGCGTCAGCGCGGCCTTGTGGCACCCTGCCCCTGCTGCCAGCGACGGGTGCCACTCACCTTTCATCATCTAATACCGCGAAAAATGCATCGGCGCACGTGGTTTCGTAAACACTATGCCAAGGAGCAACTGAACAGCGGCATCATGATTTGTCGTCGCTGTCATCAGGGTATCCATCAACGCTACGACGAGATGACACTGGGTAAACATTTCAACGCGCTAGAAAAACTACTTTCCGACCCCGCTCTGGCGGAACATTTTGCGTGGGTTGCTAAACAACGAGAGCGGCTATAGCCGGTTTCCCCTAATGGGGCACCAGCCCCATATCATGAAGCAAGTCGCGCGCTGTGGACTCGACCGGTTGCTCACCACTGACCACAAAATCAGCCCATGCTTTGGCCGGCGCACCGAATTCTTGAAACATGGGTTCAGCACGGGAAAACCAAAAATCCCTCACGGACGATTCACTACGACCGCGGTCAATAAAGTCACGCTCAATTCGCCGCTGTAGACAAATGGCATTAGGCGTGTCCACATAAACCCACCAATTCACCTGGGAGCGCAATGGCGGATGGGCAGCTAACAGAACACCCTCGATGACAAGGATGTCTGGCGGCTTTAGAACATCGCCTCCCGCTATCCGCGTGTGTTGCGTGAAATCATAGCGAGGCACCGTAATTGCCTGTCCGGCTCGCAGTGACGCCACGTGCTGATAGAACAACTCAAATTCCAGGGCGTCGGGATGGTCAAAGTTCGTCTGATCGCGCTGCTCAAAACTTTGGGACGATAAGTCGCGGTAATAGGCATCGAGGGATAACTTTGCCACGGACGCTCCAGCCTGGTGCTGCTGACAAAGCTCAACAAGCACCTTAGCTAGAGTGGTTTTACCTGAGCCCGAGGCACCCACGACAGCAATAACCGTCTTCGATGAAGAAGCGTCCGGCGACATGTCAGCTATAAATACTGCTTTAGGGTAAGTTTGCAGAGCCGTATTGCTGCTCCAACTGTTGACGGATGGCAAGCTTTTGCTCACGGGCGTCCACCCCAGCACACTCACCGTTGTTCCAACGTCGATATCGATCGTAGGCAGGCTGACCGATATTGGTCACCAATTCCCACACCAACAAGCAGCGCTCCGTGGCATTTAACGGCGATTCGCCAGCCGCTTCCTGAAGCAATGCGTCTAAAGACTCTCCCTGTGCTTCCACCCGAATACGGTCGGCGCTGTCCAAAATAAGTGTATGGGGGGCTTCGGTGACAAAAGGTGGCCAAGCCTGGCCTGCTACGGCACCGGGATCCCCATGGCGCGCGAAGTTCGCCCAGGCTGACATCATGTGCTTAGTGAGCGCTGCCGCTGAAGGTGTATCGGGATACATGTAATCGCCAATAGAGCCGTACATGGGCTTACCCATCACGAAGGCTATTTCCGCCGCATGGGCGGCACCCAAAATGTCTGAAAACGGTAAGAACCAGCTGTCGGCCTGTTCATCCCAGTCAAAGCGATAGGCATACAGCGGACTGTACCCCGCTGCGGAGAGCGCGGCTAAGGGCTCGTCGACGCCCCGAGCTTTCCAACCTCGAGAGCGGATATCGATCCAGTAGCGATACAGCGCTTCATCACGAATACGCATCTTGGGGGGTAACGCACCCAATAAGACTGACTCACCATCAACGAAATAGCGATTCAATCCCAGCCACAAGGTCACCTCATCTCGATTGGATCCGGCCAAGACGGGCACCTGCTTGTTCAGACTCGCGTCGGCCATGGCCGCCAACATACCCGCTTCAGGAATCACGATGCCATCAGCCGTACTGAGGGGCGATATATGGTCCTTGTCGAGCTGATCGTAAATCCCCAACAAGCGGCCCGCTGGGACAGCTCGCAAGCTGCGGGGGTCAACTTCATCCGGATCGAGGCCCAGGGCTTCAATAAGCTCCCAACTGCCCCGATCAATCTGCTCAAATTCCCGCGCCCGATTCACCGCTTGGCGCGGTGTTACGGTGGTTGTGTAGCCGGACTGGGCAATAGCGCGGTGAAACAGTCCGTCGGCGAGGGGTGACACCAGCAATGCGTACACATTATGAGCGCCAGCGCTTTCACCAAAAATAGTCACGTTTTGGGGGTTACCACCGAACTGCTCAATGTTCTGCTGGGTCCACTTTAGCGCCGCGATAATATCGAGATGTCCAAAGTTAGAGGTCGCGTCGAGCCCATCGGCAGCACCCTGGAGATTGGGGTGGGTAAACCACCCGAGGGGGCCCAACCGGTAATTAAGGGTGACCACGACCACCTGTTCGCGGGCGGCAAGCTCAGAAAAATCGTAGGAACCTTTGTAACCAGTGGTATTGCCACCGCCGTGGATCCACACCATGACAGGGAGTGAACCGCCATTAAAGTTGGTGGGCGCCACCACATCTAAGTACAGACAATCTTCGCTACCCACCGGCTCCGTCCCTGTTGTGCCCGACGCCTCCCCGGGCATTTGTGGACACATCACCGGTTCGGTTTTGGGTGGAATGGGCTCAGCGGAAGGCTTGAGTGGGACGGGGGCACGCCAGCGCAATTCACCCACAGGAGCCTCAGCGTAGGGGATGTTTAACCAGCGCAGGGTTCTTGGATCGCTGCGCTGGGCCGAAACAGTACCCGAGGTAGTGGTTACCGCCGCTTCAGGGACCACTTGTAGTCCCGACGAGGAACAACCCCAGAGTGTGAGTGCAACAACCGCCACAATGACACGCTTCACAGCTTTCTCCCTCGTTAACGTGTAACTTAACCAACAGAGACTACGCAAATTTGTCGTCGGCAGATCGGATCACTAAGCGCAATCAGTATGTTTGCCCCTGAGAGGCAACAGCTTTTTGACCCAGCACAGACTCCAGTAAAAAACTGACAAACACGACATAGATTGCGGCACCAAACAGCATCCCAAAACGGAATGCGAACGCCTGATAGGGATCTTTACCCGTCGTCGTGTCGGCTAGTGCGGGCCCTAATATAAGAAAAAAGGTCACCCCGACGTCTTTCCAAAAAAGCGACACATCGTTGCTGCCGCGATGCAAATACACGTGCCGACCGATGAACAACATGACCAGCGCACACCACACGGTCAGCATCCACAGGGTGGGACTAAAGCGGAGCACAATCCAGACGCTGATGCCCAAAAAGCCACCGAGTGCGGTTGCAGCCAACAATTCCCGCGCCGCCAATCGGGTATCCTTCGCACTATCATTGGTCGATAAAGCCACGGTTTTGAGCATAACCGGGGCATGGCCTAAAGGGTTGATTAAAAAGAATAGATAAGCCGGCATGACCAGCATAACCGAGCGCAGACTGTGGACATCGCGGGAGGTCTCTACCGCTTCTGTAGCCGCTACCGTTTCATGAACAGGGTTTGGAAAACATTGGTAGGCCGCCCAATAAGTCAACAAAGCAATGAGGAAGGCCATCCCCATACTGCTAACCAAGCTCTGTGCCAGGGCTAAACTCACAACACCAAACCCTGACACCAAGGTAATACCCGCCGCCAGCAATGACCCAATAGCCGCATTGGCTTTACCCACACTGAACCAGGCACTGATGGCAACGCCCACAGCCACCAACAAAAGACCCGTAACGGGAAAGCCCTCTACCAATGGGGCCAACCAAACCCCAGTACCCAGCACCAGGGTAACGACCAGAGTCAGGGGTATTACCTTGCCTAACCCCATTGGCGGAGCACCCCCTATACCCACCAGGACGGCAAACAGCGGGGCTAGATAGGGCATATCAATGGCTGTGCCAAATCCCCCTATGACCGCCAGAGCGGTGGCTAGTGCCAATCGGAAACAGCGTTTTGCCTCAGTAGGCATAAGACAAGAAGCTGCGTACGGATAAGCTCAAATAGGCCAACCAGTGCATGAACCCCGGGGCATCGTCGGTGAACGCCACCACCGAGACTTGACTGCCCACCCGTATGGCATCAGCTGGGGGGGCATCAGTGCCTTCCCAGTTCACACGAATATTGAAGCGCTGGGCCTGTCGAAGCCAATCACGATCATTGTTGATACTGGGTAGATTGCCGGGTGGCGCTGATGGCCCGGTCCCTACCCCGTAACCCAATGATGTGACGGCCCCCGCAAACAGTTTCCCTGGCACACTGTCGAATAACAGCTGTACCGACGTTCCCGGTCTGATGTGCGCGAGATTATTCTCAGTGAACGCGGCTTCAATCCAGAGGGCGTCGTGCCCTATCATGGTGATCACCGGTCTGCCAGTAGCGGCAAACTGACCTTCGGCTATCTCCACATCGGCGATAATGCCACCTACCGGTGCGCGCACCTCGGTATGGGCAAGATCGCGCTGAGCTTTGATCACCGCGGCCTCCGCCGAGGCCATGAATGCATTGTTACTGTTGTCGATTCCGCCTTTTGACTGAATAGCCCGATCAACATCTGCTCGCGCCGCGGCCACCTGCGCTGATGCGGACAGCAGCGAAGCCTCGGCCGCCTCTAGGCGACGCTCGGACACTGTGCCGGGGTCATCATTGAACAGACGCTGGAGCCTTTCATACCCTTTGCGCTGTTTCTCTTCCGCCGCCAACGCGGCCTCGAGGGCCGCGCGAGCAGCCGCGACGGTCGCATCGCCAGCCAACAACTGCTGCATCGCTTTATCCCGCTCTGCCATAGCGCGGGTCAGCGCTATTTCGTAGTCCGTGGGATCAATAAGAAATAGCACATCGCCCTCGGCCACGACATCGTTATCGGAAACCGGCACCGATATAGCTGGACCCGCTACTTGGGGTGATATGCCAACGACATTACCCATCACTCTCGCCTGCGTCGTGAGCGGTGTTAAACGGTCAGCACTGAGGTACCACACGAGGCTTAACAGCAACAAGACAATGATCACCAACGTGCCGCGGTTTATTGTAGTGCGGGCTGTGTCATTGGCCGGGGTATCGACAGGCTGTGGGACCACAGACTGTTCTGAAGAGGACTGGCCAGTCATGGACGATGGTCTCCAGGTTGAATGGCTGACGATAAATTCAAGCGCCCACCTAGTCTCATGGGGCCGGTCTCAACGGGTCAATGACGGGGGTATTGAACGTATCCGACCAATCCGTGCGATCAAGCATCGCCTCACGATTGGTCTTAGACACCAGAGTGTCAAGCTGGTCGGGCTGCCAGCCACCACCCAGTGCTTTGTAAAAAGCAACGACTGCGGATAAGTAGGCGGCATCGGTTTGTAACTTTCTATCGGCCTGATTAAGGACCGATCGCTGGGCGTCTAATACACGCTGAAAATCCGTGTAGCCCTCTCGATATCGAATTTCCGCCAGGTCCAATGAGCGCTCCGCGGCCTCAACAGTCTCTGCCAGCAAACCTTGTTGCTGCATCGTATAGTCGATGGCGATCATGGCATCGTCAACCTCCCTCGCCGCCGTTAAAACGGTTTGCCGATAAACTTCGATGAGCTGCTGGAGACGAGCATCTTGCACTTGTATGCCGCTTGCGATCCGTCCCCAATCAAAAACCGACCATGACACCGCGGGCCCAAGGGCAATGCCCCGCAATTCATCGACGAACGGCAGACTGTATTTATTCCAAGTCAACTGCCCTCCAACCGCAATCGACGGATAGTAGTCTGCCGTGGCGAGACCTATCTGCGCGGACTGCGCTGCCACTTGCCAGATGCTGACCCGGACATCGGGTCGCTGCTGCAGCAATGCTGCTGGCAAACCCACTATTGGCTGCAATTTCATGGCATCGGCACTGATTGGTTGCAGTGTGCCCAGCTCTTCAATAGGGCCTGGCGGCCTCCCCAATAGCAGCGCCAGTCCATTGTGCAATTGAGCGCGGGCTTGCAGAAGCGCTGGCAAATTAGCCTTAGTGGCGAGATATTGGGTTCGAGCCTGCTGCAGGTCCAGCTCGGACTGCTGCCCCGCTTCAAATAATTGTTGGGTAATTTCAAGGCTGCGGTACTGACGATCGATGTTGGCTTGAAGTACCGCGATACGCGACTCCGTAATACGAAGCCGCCAATACACATCGACCACTTGAGCCACTAACAGCACTTGAGCATCACGCTGTGCGGCAATCGATGCAAGAAACGCCGCATCGGCAGATTCCTGAGCCCGTTTAAAGCGACCCCAAAAATCTAACTCCCAGCCAATACTCAGGGTTGCATCCCACTGGGTTAAACCATCGCTGTTACGACTACTGTCGTTACGCACTTCGACCACACTGCCAGAGACGGTTTGCTGCTGGGGATAGCTGAGGGCATCACTACCCCTTACTAACGCTCTACTCTCAAGCACACGCAGGCCCGCAATCTGTAAACTCGGATTACCGGCCCGTGCGCTCTGCACCAATACATTCAGTACCGGGTCATTAAATTGCGTCCACCACCGATCGAACCCGATGCCAGATTCCTCTGCGACAGGTGTCTCGGTGATGACCGTGCCATACAACGCTGTCTCAAGTTGCTCCAGCCATGGAAGCGATGGCTCTCGATAGTCTGGCCCCACGGTGGTGCACCCTTGCAATGCACTTAACAGCCCGCTAACCAGCAGCCCCCAATAACGCTGTTTCTTGAGCAACACTAGACTTAGTCGGCCGAACTTGGCGTAGCTATTGCCGTCTCTTGGTCTACCCATGCCATAAACAGGCTGTACCCCAGCGACAGCAAAACCGCCCCGAGGAACAAGCCGATGAGGCCCAGTGCCACCACACCACCAATAGCACCGATAAGCACCACTGGCATGGGTACATCGACACCACGACCCAGCAATACAGGTTTCATCAAGCCGTCGGCCAAGCCTCCCACGACAAAAAACAAGGTCATCACCGTGTTGAAAAGTGCACCGCCATCCCCGGTCATCCACAACCATGCAATGACAGGCACTGTCACCAATAGCGCCGGCAACTGCACAATCGAGATGATCATGATCAAAATCGCCAATACGCCAGCTAGAGGAATGCCGACGATCATAAAACCTATCCCTAGCAGGATGGCTTGTAAAAAGGCGATGCCGACAACACCGGTTGCAACCGAGCGCGTAGTGGCAACACTTAGATTCAAAAGCGATGCCCCTCGAGCATTACCCGCTAAAGCACATGCGATACGGGTCATCGCCTGAGCTGCGGACTCGGCATAGGCCATCATGATGCCGGCAACAATGATAGCCCCCAAAAACAAAGCCACCGTACCCGCAGCACCACCTGCCGTGGACAACAGGGTACGCATCACCGTTCGCAGGCCCTCTTGGTGGGTTTGGAGGGTTTCCGGAAGATTCGTTGCAGCCTCGGACCACAGTGCAAATAGGCGCTCGCCCACAACCGGCCAGTCTTTCACCGAGTCAGCGGGGATGGGTATGGTCCAAGATCCCGAACGATAGGCCTCGACAAAATCAGTGACCCGCTCGGCAAAGCTCATCGCCAAGGTCACAACCGGCACCCCAATAAGCATAAGAGCAAGCACCACGATTAACGTTGCCGCACGGCCCGCTGAGCAACCCATTTTGCGCCGCAGCCAGTCGGTAGCCGGTTGTAATACCACCGCCAACACCAACGCCCACAGCATAATAGGCGCAAAGGGTGCAAACACCCGAACACATAACAAAAGCCCCAGGATGACCAGGGTAAAACGCATCAGCGCCGGCAAAAGCATGTGGGCGAGTTCTTTTTGCGTGTCGCTATTATCAGGCACGTGATCCTCCCAAAGATCGATACCGATTGAGGTCCGCGGATGACCACGATTCCTAAAAAGTGATTGTTTTTATAGCAGCATTCACAGATTTGTCACTATGTTCAAACGATCCAGACACGTAAACTATCAGCCTTTGTCGGGGTTTATCGGCCACCAAAAATGTGACTAAACACCCCAGTCTGGCATCTCGCTGAAAGACGACGCCAGTGCCCTTTCGGTGTCGCAGTTTCCCCATCATGTATCAGCTGCCTTGCCGCCGTACCTGGACACTCGCGCGGCTTGTACTCGCATCACTCACGTCGACAATGAACGAGTCGACGTATAGGAATTTTCATGCTTACCACCCTCAAAGCCGAATGGTTCGGCAATATTCGCGCTGACATTCTTGCTGGTCTCGTAGTCGCCTTAGCACTTATTCCCGAGGCCATCGCATTTTCCATCATTGCCGGCGTCGATCCGCGGGTCGGTCTTTACGCATCATTTTGTATTGCGGTGGTCATCGCTTTTGTGGGGGGACGCCCCGGTATGATTTCCGCAGCCACCGGTGCTATGGCCCTAGTGATGGTTACGCTGGTGAAAGAACATGGTCTCGACTACCTACTGGCGGCAACACTGCTGACCGGTGTGCTGCAGATAATCGCGGGCGCTCTGAGATTAGGGGAATTAATGCGCTTTGTGTCCCGCTCAGTGGTAACGGGTTTCGTCAATGCGCTGGCTATTTTGATCTTTATGGCGCAGCTCCCCGAGCTCACCAACGTCACCTGGCACGTCTATGCAATGACCGGGGCGGGTTTGGGCATTATTTATCTGTTTCCGCGGATACCCGTTATCGGGCGCAACATTCCCTCGCCTCTTGTCTGCATCATCATCATGACGGCCATCAGCATGCTATTGGGGCTCGATATCCGTACTGTCGGTGATATGGGCGATCTTCCGGACACCCTGCCCGTCTTTCTGCTCCCGGATATCCCACTCACCCTAGAGACCCTTTGGATTATTGCCCCCTACTCCCTCGGCTTGGCTGTGGTTGGTCTACTGGAGTCGCTGATGACCGCCACCATCGTCGATGACTTAACCGATACCAGCAGTGACCGTAACCGCGAGTGCAAAGGTCAAGGCGTGGCCAACGTGGTTGCCGGTTTATTCGGCGGCATGGCCGGCTGCGCCATGATTGGCCAATCGATTATCAATGTGAAATCCGGCGGCAGAGGACGGCTATCCACATTCACTGCAGGAGCGGTGTTGATCGTAATGGTGGTGTTTCTCGATGACTGGCTTCGGCAAATTCCTATGGCGGCGCTAGTGGCTGTCATGATCATGGTATCGATTGGTACGTTCTCATGGGCGTCTATCAGGGATCTACGGCGCAATCCCCTCTCCAGCAACATTGTCATGATCGTCACCGTGGGCGTCGTAGTGGCCACCCATAATTTAGCCATCGGTGTATTTGTGGGTGTGCTGCTGGCATCGCTGTTCTTTGCCCATAAAATCGGTCGCTTCATGGTGGTAAAAGTTGACGAACTCGATGGCGAAGGTTGTCGACGCTACCGTGTTGTAGGGCAAGTCTTCTTTGCATCCAGTGAGCAGTTTGTTGCCGCGTTTGATTTTCGTGAGGCAGTTGAGCGGGTCGTCATCGACCTGAGCCAGGCCCATTTTTGGGACCTGACATCAGTGGCCGCACTGGATAAAGTGGTAATTAAATTCCGCCGCGAGGGGGCCGACGTGGACATTCGCGGTATGAATGAGGCGACGGAAACGGTGGTGGATAAGTTTGGCATTCACAACGACCCCGACGAGGTTGAAAAACTAATGGGTGGTCACTAATACTGGGAGCCTGTGCCGTATGGACACCATTTTTGCCTGTATCGACGGTTCAACTGTCAATAATGCGGTCTGTGATGCGGCACGCTGGGCATCGGCACGCCTAGCTAAACCGGTCACCTTGCTGCATACCCTCGAAAAACAGGCGCAGCACGGCGCCGATACCCTGAGCGGTAATATTGGCCTGGGCGCACAATCAGAACTACTCGAGCAAATGGCGCAGCTCGATCAAGAGCGCGCTCGTCTTGCTATGCAGTATGGTAAGGCGCTTTTAGAGACCGCTGTCGCACGTTTTGGTGACGATCATTCAGAACCGGTTAACAGCCTGCTCCGTCACGGTGACTTTGTTGAGACCCTCGTTGAACTCGAATCCCAAGCGCGTTTAATGGTCGTCGGCAAAGTTGGGCTGGACCACGGTGGTCAGTTCAGCGCCGTTGGTTCGCACATCGAAACCCTGTTGCGACAAGTTCACACATCAGTGCTCATCGCCAATCAACTTTTTCAGCCGCCACAGAACTTCATGTTGGCTTACGACGGTCGCGACACGGCCGATCGCTCATTGGCACGTATTATCGATGGCGGCCTGTTAGCGGGGTTACCCTGCCACCTCGTCATGGTCAAATCCGGTGACAGTGCCCGAGAAGAGAAGCTGCAAGCAGCGGAACATCGGCTGACAGAGGCAGGGTTTGAGGTGACAAGCGCATTACTTGAAGGCCCCATTTTTGAGAGTCTTCAGTCCTACCAGCAGGCACATGAGGTATCCATGCTGGTGATGGGCGCCTTTGCCCATTCGAAAGTAAGGCAGCTATTTTTAGGCAGCAACACCATCCGCATGCTAGAGAACGCCACCCTGCCCCTCATCGTGCTGCGTTAATGCGCGACATTGGCTGCTCCGCACAAGGCTGAAAAATCGAGCACCGCCGTTCTGTGATAACGCTGGCGTCGGCGACATAAATAAAACGTGCGCTGCATGCGTAGCTCTGAGGGCAGTGTCAAAGGCACCAGCGTGCCATTGGCGAAATGCGCCGCCAACACCTTCTGAGAGAGACAGCCAATACCCAAGCCTTGCTCGACCGCACGACGAATCGGCTCGTTGTGGCGAAACTCCAAGAACACCGGAAGCGATGGCAGCAAGGGCTGAAAGACCCGATCAAACAGCAGCCGGGCACCGGATCCCTGCTCGCGCAATACCCAGCGATTGGTCATGATGTCTTGCTGCGTCAGAACATCCCGTTGGGCCAGCTGGTGTTGGGGTGCACAAAAGATAATCAGTTCGTCCTCAAGCCAAGGGATCAACTCAAGGTCAGGATGATCAATGTGGTATTCAATCATCCCCAACTCAACCTCGGCGTTAAGTACTTTGGTGACCACATCGGGCGAATTACCAGTGCTGATGTCGATACGGGCATCGGGATAGGACTGGAGCCAGAGCGCGATGTAATCGACCGCCACATGGTTCGCGATGGTAAAACTAGCCGCTATGGTCAAGTCGCCGTTAGATGCGTCGCCGGATAATGCGGCATCAAACTGCCGCGCCTCGTTGAGTAGCGCCTCCGCACGGGCGTGGAGCTGCTGCCCCATGGCATTGAGTCGCAGACGTTTGCCAACACGATCAAACAGTGACACGTCGTAGCTGGTCTCAAGGGTATTCAAGGCGGCACTGACGGCCGATTGGGACATGGCCAGCGCTTCAGCGGCTGCCGCAGTGGTGCCGCAATCGGCGATGGCAGTGAACACCTCGAGTTGGCGCAGTGAATAACGAAGAGGGTCCGGGCGCATAGTGGTAACCGCACTTGGGAGAGACAGACAAATTACCATAAAAATAGGTTAATTGAACCTGAAAAACCCGTTTAACAAATATAGAAAGCCCAATTACACTGTGCGCATCAACATTAAATGACAAGAAAGGTATCTCCAATGACCGAACAAAAAGCCACCAACGTCCATTGGCACGACGGCGACATCAGCCGTGATGATCGCGCCCGACTCCTGGGTCAGAAAGGCGCCACTCTGTGGTTCACTGGTCTCTCAGGCAGCGGCAAAAGCACAGTGGCTGTTGCACTTGAGGCCAGACTTTTTGAGCGAGGCCACCTGAGCTACCGACTCGACGGTGACAACATTCGTTTTGGTATCAACAAAAACTTGGGGTTTTCTGCGGAAGACCGCACTGAAAATATCCGTCGTATCGGTGAAATCGCAAAGCTGTTTGTCGATGCCAACGTCATTGCTCTCAGCAGTTTTATAAGCCCCTATCGTGCCGACCGAGATCAGGTGCGCGCATTGCACGATGCGTCAGATATGCCCTTCATTGAGGTGTTCGTCGACTGCGCCCTTGAGGAGGCAGAGAAGCGAGACCCTAAAGGTCTGTACAAGAAAGCGCGTGCCGGTGAAATCAAGAACTTTACGGGCATCGATGACCCCTATGAGGCGCCAGAAAAGCCCGAAATCCATCTACGCACCGACCAAATGACTCTGGAACAAGAGGTCGACGTGATCATCGATTATCTAGAGCAACATGGCCTACTTGGCGCCTGACATCCATCATACAAACCGTATTTCAGCAGGAGATTTACCGTGATCAAGCCCCATGGCTCAGACACTCTTAATCCGCTTTTTGTCAGCGACGACGAACAGCGCGCAGCCCTACTCGCAGAGGCAGAGTCGCTACCCAGTCTTACACTCAACTCCGCCGCTGCGGCCAATGCAGTCATGCTCGGTGCTGGCTATTTCAATCCGCTGACGGGCTACATGAACCTTGAGGACGCGCTGTCGGTAGCCGCCACATTGCATACCACCGATGGCTTATTCTGGCCCGTGCCCGTACTTAATTTGACCCAGCGTAACGATATCGAGGCAGGTCAGCGCATTGCCCTCAGGGACCCGAATGTAGAGGGTGAGCCGGTGCTGGCCATCATGGATGTATCGGGGGTTGAGCAGGTGACTGACGGCCACATTAACACTATGGCCGCTCAAATTTTCGGTACCGACGATGCAGAGCATCCGGGGGTCGCAACCTTCAGCAAGTTAGGCAATGTGTTGTTATCAGGTCCCATACAGGTACTTAACTTCAGCTATTTCAAAACCGAGTTCCCCGGCACCTTTCAAACCGCTTACGACATTCGGGCTGAGATTGCTGAACGGGGTTGGGAGACAGTGGTTGCCTTTCAAACACGCAACCCAATGCATCTTGCCCACGAGGAATTGTGCCGCATGGCCATGGAGCGCCTGGACGCCGATGGCTGTATCGTGCACATGCTGCTGGGCAAGTTAAAGCAGGGGGATATCCCCGCTGATGTCCGTGACGCCTGCATACGCACCATGGTCGATCACTACTTCCCCGCCAACTCGGTTATGGTCAGCGGTTACGGCTTTGACATGCTCTACGCTGGGCCGCGGGAAGCGGTCCTGCACGCCGTGTTCCGTCAGAATATGGGGGCAACGCATCTTATTGTCGGTCGTGACCACGCAGGTGTGGGGGACTACTATGGTCCATTTGACGCCCAAACCATTTTTGACGATCAAGTACCCGCTGGCGCCTTAGATATCCAGATCTTCAGGGCAGACCACACGGCCTGGTCTACCAAACTGAACAAAGTGGTCATGATGCGCGAAGCGCCCGATCATGAAAAATCAGATTTCATCTTGCTTTCGGGCACCAAAGTACGTGAAATGCTTGGGCAGGGAATCGCTCCGCCACCTGAGTTTTCCCGTCCCGAGGTGGCCAAGATACTGATGGACTACTACCAATCACTCGATGCCGAATAACACTGATGCCATGACTCGACCACGCCGTTCCTGCCTGTATATGCCAGGCAGTAACCGGCGTGCGCTGGAAAAAGCTCGGACTTTACCCGCAGATGTCATCATCATGGACCTCGAGGATGCGGTTGCGCCCGAGCTAAAGGCGCAGGCACGAGAGCAAGTCGTCAGCGCCCTTACCGACGGTGGCTTCGGGCAGCGTGAGGTGATGGTGCGAATAAATGGCATCCACAGTGATTGGGGCCTACTTGATCTAGACGCAATACTAGCCGCGCAACCCGATGCCATCGTGCTACCGAAAGCAGAGACGGAAGCTGACATCCGGTGTGTGAGTCAACGTATTCTGGACGCCCACCTCCCCGGCGACATGACCGTATGGGCCATGATTGAGACCCCGATGGCATTGATGAACATCGGCCAAATTGCAGCGGCTGCGAAAACAAGCCGATTACGCGGTCTCATCGTGGGGAGTAATGACCTCATTAAAGACCTGCGTATCGCCAGTCGCCGAGACCGACAGACCCTGTTACCTGCGCTTATCAGTGTTGTCACGGCGGCCCGTGCCTACGGGTTAGAGGCGATTGATGGGGTCTACAACGATATCGCCGATGAGGTAGGCCTTCGTGCCGAATGTGAGCAGGGCCGGGATTTGGGTTTTGACGGCAAAACCGTCATTCACCCCAGCCAACTAGCCATCTGTAATGAGCTGTTCCGACCCGACGCCGATTCGATTGACTGGGCCTACAAGGTTCGCGCTGCTTTTGACCTACCGGAGCATCAAACAGCGGGTGTAATTAAGCTCGATGGTCATATGGTTGAGCGCCTCCATCTTGAGCAGGCTGAGCGACTCATCACCTTACACGAAGCCATTCAAGCCTATAGCTGACTAGCTTGCCTGCCATAAAACTGGCAGATGGCCCACTATTTACCCTATTAAACAGCGCAAGCGCGGTTAAAAGCGCGTAGGCTCCGCACTCGAATTTCAGGAAATACCCCAATGGTAGATGCAACACCTAGCGCCAACGCCTTTGCCGAGCTTGGCCTCCCCACCCCGCTGTTAGACACACTTATCCAACTGGGCTACAAACAGGCCACCTCCATCCAAAGCGGCACCATCCCTCCGTTACTCGCTGGTCGCGATGTGGTGGGAATTGCCCAAACAGGTACGGGCAAAACCGCTGCGTTCGCGCTACCCATCGTCGCCGATATCGACCTAAGCAATCGTCGCCCACAAGCGCTGGTGCTATGCCCTACCCGCGAGCTGTCACTACAAGTAGCCGACGCCTTTCGCAGCTATGCACGCAATGCAGAGGGCTTACGGGTGCTCGCGATTTGTGGCGGCGCTGATATGCGTCAGCAACTGCGCTCTCTGCGTGACGGTGTTCATGTGGTGGTGGCAACACCCGGGCGCATGCTCGATCACATCCAGCGTGGAAGCGTCGATTTGAGCCATGTAACAACCGCGGTCCTCGACGAGGCTGACGAGATGCTACGCATGGGTTTCATTGACGACGTCGATGCCATTTTGGCGAAGACGCCCAGCCAGCGCCGGGTAGCGCTGTTCTCAGCAACCATGCCGCCTCGCATTCGACAAATTGCCCAACGTCACTTGAAAAATCCTGTCGAGGTGGCTGTGACGGCCGCCTCTAGCACCAACGCCAATATTGAACAGTTTTACTGGTTGGCCAAAGGGGCCAGCAAAGTTGAAGCGCTGAAACGCCTGCTGGCCTACGAAGAGACCGACGGTGTCATTGTCTTCACCCGCACCCGTGAAAGTACATCAGCGGTTGCAGAGCACCTGAGCCAAGCGGGATACCGAGCGACCGCACTACACGGTGACATGGATCAAAAAGCTCGAGTACGCACAGTTGGCCAACTAAAAAGTGGCCAACTCGATGTCTTGGTGGCAACCGATGTGGCGGCACGGGGTCTTGATGTGGACCGCATTACCCACGTTATTAATTTTGATATTCCTTTCGACGAAGAGGCCTACGTGCACCGGATCGGTCGCACTGGACGTGCTGGCCGTAACGGTAAAGCCATTTTGTTCGTCGCCCCCCGTGAACGCAGAATGCTACGTAACATCGAGCGACTCACCCAAAACAGTATCCCCGCCATGGAACTGCCCAGCTTGGGGGCCATTGCGCTGAAACAGCGGGAGCACTTTGCCGCTACCTTACGTCAACAGCTAACTAAGACACCCCCAAGCCATGCGGAGCAATTAGCGGACACACTCGCTGGCGAGCACGACGGTGATTACCGGGGTTTGGCTGCGCAACTGCTGGGACTATTGGCAGAACAGAAGGGTTTGTCACTGGAGCCTGCCAAAGCGCGCAAATCCGAAGCGCCTTTCAGCACCGCTAAAGCGGCTCAGTCACAATCCGCGTCATCCGATGCCGGTTCATCGCGGGAGAAACGCAAGTCGCGCCAAGCCAACCGTGCCGATGAAGATACCCCCAAGCAACCCCGCAAACGCAGCGCGGAAAATAGCAATGGTGGACAATTGGGCCGTGCCCTCCCTCTCAAAAACCATCCAGATATCATCATGGAGCGGTTCCGCCTTGCCGTTGGCAAACGTCACGGGGTAGAAGCGAGAGAGATTGTCGGCGCGATAGCCAACGAAGCGGGTATTGAGGGCCAATACATTGGCGCCATTAACATCCAGCAAGAATTTTCGACGGTGGATTTACCCGAAGGTATGCCGAAAGAAATTCTGAAACATTTGAAGAAAGCGCGGGTGAAGGGCGCCCCCCTGGATATCGCGAGGGCGTAATCCAGCAGGCCCGTCAAGCGGGCCTGCGCATGTTCACCATCGCCTAGAAGCGGTAGCTGATTCGACCACCGAATACCGCGGCCTCTGTTACAAAGCTCGTGTGTGAACCCGCCAATACGGGGGTATCGAAGCTCTGTGCGTAGGCGACTTCATCGAAGATATTACGGCCATAGGCCATTAGCTCCAGCTGATCCCATCGCAGGCCCAATCGGAGGTTAACCTTGGTATAGCCGTCGATCTCGTCAATCGGGTCATTGTCACCGGCTGACTGGAAGCCACCCCGGTAATTCACTTCTCCGCTCATGAAGAATGCCATGGCACCCATGGGACGGTTGTAGTCAAACAAGAATGAGCCGCTCAAATCGGATGCGAACACCGTATCGATGCCGCTCAAGTCATTAATACTGGAGCCGCCTGCAGTACCACAGCGAGGATCTGCATCCAGTTGAATGGCCGTACAGGGACCATCGACAAAGCTGTCGTAGGTGGCATCAAGCCATGCTGCATTCAAACCCAAACGGAGATTTTCTGTGGCTTGCCACATGGATTCAATCTCAAGACCCAATACTTCAGAGGACGCGGCGTTCTTCACACTGAAGCCAACGCCCTTGAAGATGGTGGTTTGCAGATCATCGTATTGGGTATAAAACGCTGCCCAGTTAAAGCGCACACTGCCGCCGGCAAACTCGTGCTTACCCCCGATCTCGAAGGCGTCTACCGTTTCGTCATCGAACTCAAAATCATCGTTCGGCGTGGTAGCTACAAAGCCTGGAGGTGGCGGGCTGCCCACCAGGAAGCCGGCGGGTTCACCATCGTCCGCCGCCGAGAAACCACCGGATTTGAAGCCCTGACTAAAGGACGCATACAACATGCCGCTATCGCTGATGTCCCATTGGACATTCACTGACGGTACAAACTTATCGGTTGTTCGGCTCTGGCTGTAATCGTAGTTATAGGTGTTAAAGGAGGTTGCTTGAATGATGGGTAGCCAATAATTGTAGCCTTGCTCACAACCCGCAATGCTTGTGTCAGGCACACCACCCAGACCGCAGTTAGAATCCCCTAACCGCTGAGTGCTCACGACGTCTTTAGTCTCTTCCGTGTAACGCACGCCCATAGTCAAGCGCACGGTATCACTTAAATTGTAAGTCGCTTGTGCAAATAATGCCCAAGACTCGCTATCGAGCTGGAAGTCGTGATTACGCGCCACTTGATCAGCTCCGTAAACTCCAAGCACCTGCGATGCGGGGTCACCCGCAGTGAGTGGGATGAGCAAGTTCGATGGCATCAGTGGTACAGCCTCAGGTGGAAGGCCGTTGGCAATAGCTGCAAATTGAGGGAACAGACCATTAAAGTTGGTGTCAATCGTAACGCGCCGGAAGAACGACAGTTCACTGCTGTCGTAATAGGCCCCCACCACATAATTGAGGGGGCCAGAATCATTCGACGCTAGCCGAATTTCTTGGCTAACCTGCTCAAACTCTTGGTCGTCGTAACGGGCAATAAACTGCAGCGGCAACCAGTCGACGTCGACATCATCGATGTATTGGTAAGCCGTGTAACCCGAGATAGCGGTAAGTGTGTGGCTACCTAGATCCCACTCGACGTTAAATACTGCGTTATCGACTTCGTCTTCACTGCCATCGGGGCGGAAGCTAATACCGATGCCGTCATCGGCGGAAACGCCGTAGTTGTTATCCTTAAAGGTCACGAAATCCCGCTGCGCCTCGGTAGCCAGCTCAGGATAGAAAATATCGGTAATGGCATAGGCGGTATTGGCAAACGCCGAGCGATTTGGGAACAAGGTATTGCGCTGCTCGGGGGTCAGATAGACCTTGGTGGCCGAAACTGCGCCGGTTCTATCACCCTCGAAACGGGAAACTTTAAACCCGACGCTGACATCATCGGAGGGCTCCCACATGAGACTCAATCGCACACCTTGATCCTCTCGCCCGCCCTCGGGGCGATTGAGCATGGTGTTCTCAACAAAGCCATCGGTTTCACGGTAGCTGAAGGCGAGTCGCGCGGCCAGCGTGTCAGATAATGAACCGCCAACAAAACCCTGGGTACCAAAGCCATTGAAGTCTTCGGCGTTCATGGCGATCTGCCCTTGGAATTCATCGCCGGGTCGATTACTGGCAGTGGTAATGTTAACCGCGCCCGCAACCGTGTTACGGCCAAACAAGGTACCCTGAGGCCCGCGCAACACCTCGATACGCTCAAGATCCAAGAAGCCTGCTCGATACTGACGACCCCGTCCCATATACACGCCGTCGATATACATACCCACGGATTGCTCGAAGGCTTGATTGTTACCCGAACCGACACCGCGCATGTAGATATTCGTGTTAACCGATGCCTCTGCGACATAGAGGTTTGGTACGTAATCGGCTAGCGCGGCCATATCGGGAATACCCGCTTCCTGAAGGGCCTCACCCTGTATGGCAGTCACCGAGATAGGTACGTCCTGAAGGTTCTCGGCACGCTTTTGAGCCGTGACCACCACCTCTTCAAGCTGCTGCGCCATCGATAATGCAGGCGCCAGTGTTAGGGCTAAAGTCAGGGCAGACAAACGGTGGGGGAAATGGCTGCGCGCGATCGACACGTCTATCGTCATAAGGTGTTCCTCTAATTATGCTTATGATTATTGAGCTGCCTCACACTATGACATGGGCAGGTATTCACAAAATAGCGAACATTACGTTCAAATAACAGACTGAATGCCGACTTTTTGGACGCAACTGTCAACTCCGACGCGAAGTGTCCGAATGACAGTCAGACCAACGCTTTGCCCTCCTCGGGCACGCGATGCCCGTGGCTATTTGTTCACTCGGGCTGCCTGATAGGAAGATCCCCAATAAATACTCGGACCTAGTAGCCTCGTTTAAAGTCCACTAAATAGAGCAAGGGCTCGCCAGCAGTGAAACGTCGGTAGTTCTCGATGAACACCGATACCGCGGCATCGGGGGGTGTCGGTGCGGCCGTATGACAGGTGACGATGACATCTCGCCGGGTCCAGAAAGGATGCTGCTCGGGCAAGGGCTCTTGCTCAAAGACATCTAATACCGCAGCGCGTAAGTGTCCAGCATCGAGTGCGCTCAGCAAGGTGGCATCATCAACAACATTACCCCTGCCAACATTGATTAGCAGTGCACCCGAGGCGAGGCTGGATAATAACGATGGATCGATAAGTCGATCGGTTTGTGCAGTGGCGGGTAACACTGAAATTAACGCATCGAGTCCACTCGCAAAGGTCAAACGCTCGGCGACTGGATAGCAACTATCGAACGGCTCGCAGGGGCGACCGTCCGTATTTAAACCGCGCACCCTCATACCGAAGTGTTTTGCGGTGACCGCAATGGCCGCCCCAATAGAGCCCGTTCCCATAATACCCAGCGATTTACCCGCTAAGCCTTCATCGGTTTGTGGCGACCAACAGCGGTGCTGTGGTCGCTCAAGAACGCCTCGGGTAAAGGCCAGCAACCACGCCATGCAATATTCAGCCATCGACTGGCCGAAGACGCCTTTCAAGCTGGTCAGCCGATAGTCTTGGCGTCCCGTGGCAAGCAGCGGATTCACACCGGCCCAGGTCGATTGCGCCCACCGTAAATTGGGACAATGGGGCAGCACCTGAGCAATGTGCTGTGGGCTACCCAAGAGAATTTTCGCTGTTGAGAGTATCGCCGGGTCCAGTGCTTCGGGGTCGACATAGACAACCGATGTTGTGTTGAGCGCACTCATCAATGCACTAGGCAGGGGATCGGCACGGTCAGCCACCACGTGTACAGGTGGATTAGCAGTCATAGCGCTTGCTCGCGAAGGATGGGTTGAATACTGTGTGCGGGCCTTCCGGGCAGCCCCTGTCACAAAATAGCTGGAGCAGTTAGCCATGAATACCCCCTACCCCACGTTAAATCATGGACTTGGTGAAGATTTTGATCGCCTGCGCGACACCGTTCAGCAATTCGTCGCCCGTGAGCTGACACCCCTTGCCAGCGACATTGATAGGGATAACGCGTTTCCAATGGCCATGTGGCGCAAATTCGGCGATCTGGGGCTACTAGGTATGACGGTCGATGAGCGCTACGGCGGTACCAACATGGGCTACCTGGCCCACTGTGTGGTGATGGAAGAGATTTCCCGGGGCTCAGCTGCGGTGGGTTTGTCTTATGGGGCCCATTCGAACCTTTGCATGAATCAGCTTCAAAAAAACGGCTCCGAAGCGCAAAAAGAACGCTACTTACCCGGTCTGTGTACAGGGGAACTGATTGGCGCACTGGCTATGTCAGAGCCAGGGGCTGGATCGGACGTGGTTGGCATGCGCCTGCGAGCGGAACGTCACGGGGATCACTATCGTTTGAACGGCAACAAAATGTGGATCACCAACGGCCCCGATGCCCATGTGTACGTGGTCTACGCGAAAACGACTCCGGAAGCTGGCAGTCGGGGTATCACTGCGTTTTTAGTGGAGCGTGATAGTCCCGGGTTTTCACGCGCACAAAAACTCGACAAGTTGGGTATGCGCGGGTCGAACACCTGTGAATTGGTGTTTGAGGATTGTCCGGTACCCATTGAAAACGTCTTGGGGGAAGTGGATCAAGGGGTGGCGGTGCTAATGTCGGGCTTGGATTACGAGCGTGCAGTGCTCTCGGGTGGTCCCGTGGGCATCATGCAAGCCTGTCTTGATATCTGCGTTCCCTACGTGCACCAACGGGAGCAATTTGGCCAAGCCATTGGGGAGTTTCAGTTGGTACAGGGGAAGCTGGCGGATATGTACACCGTAACAGCCGCCAGCCGTTCGTTCCTCTACGCGGTGGCCCGCGCCCTGGACCGAGGCGAAGACAGCCGTAAAGATGCGGCTGCGGTTATTCTCTACACGGCCGAGATGGCAACCCGCTGCGCCCTTGATGCCATTCAACTACTCGGCGGCAATGGCTACATCAACGACTACCCTACTGGTCGATTACTCAGGGACGCGAAACTCTATGAAATTGGAGCGGGCACCTCGGAGATTCGCCGTATGTTGATCGGACGGGAGTTGTTTAAAGAGAGCGCCTGACTTGGCCGATCAGCAGTTAGCTACCAATGCCGGTGGCTCCATCTCGACAGTAAAGGGTTGGAGCTGGCGCAATGCATTAATGCCCAAGATGTCACGATCTGCGTGGGGAAACACAGCTACTTCGATGTCTTTAAGTACACACTCCCCTGACAAGCGAAGCTCGCGCACCTTATAAATCGGCACAGATAACGCAGCACCGTTGGCTAATTTGCCGCGGATGTGCCGCTCGAAGGTGGTACCGGGCTGGGCTTCAATATGCTCAAAGGAGGCTTTGCTCAGACTGACGTAGCCGGAGCCTGTGTCGAACAACAAGTCGGTCTCTAGTGCAGAACCAAGATACGCGTGCAGTGCCAAATTACCAGAGGCTAGCGTCGTCATAGGCAGCCGCTGCTCAGCGCTTATCGCTGCCGATGTGCCGCACAACAACGCGAGCAATAACACTAAGCTTTGGACCTTGGGCAATCGGTGTTGTTGTGCCATCACTGGATCTCAACTATTGAGCTTATGAATAACACAGCAAAATCAGTGCCAAACTTAAAATTCGTTTGGAATCAGCGTGATAGCAGAAAACTATGATGGGTGGCCCTAGAATACTTGCACCCCTATCGTGCAGACTGCACCAATACTGAGCAGGTAAGTAGTAGTACGCAGATACGTAAATAGAGGAGAAGCACACCATGTTATTAAAATCATTGCTGGTAGCGTTGGGTAGCGTTGCGGTCGCCATGAGCGCCAACGCAGGCACGACCGTCAAACAACTAGACGCCGATCGTTTAATGGTTATCGATACATCGGGCAAGCCACCATTTCACCGGCAGATTGTTCAGCGCAGCACCAATCCCGAAGCCTATGCCGCATGGGCGCCACGGGCATCAGGTGATGTTGCGATGATGGTAACTGAAGTACAGCGCCGCGGAGCGCCAGGTAAATCACTCGCACCCAGCCGTGCACGTATCAGTTTTGAGCCTGTAGAGAGTGTTGAGTTTGCACGCTTTGAGGAAACCCAAGAAGCGCTAGCACCCAACCGCCGCTGGCGCGGCGCACCGGGTAAAGGTGTTCCAACTATTAACTAGGTCTCATCATTAGGCTGTAGTGTCATTACTGCAGTGCAAAGACTACTCGGGCTGCCTTTTGGTGGCCCGTTTTGTTTTCAACCCGCTAAAATCATCGGTCGTGCCCCGATAAAGTATGCCCATGCATCAAGACACACCCACCCCACAGGTCGTCGACCTTAATATGGATTTCAGTCAACGGGTTGTTATCGACAGCCGGGCGATGGACTGGCAAACGAGTCCCAGTGGTACTGTTCTGCGAAAGCCGCTCGCCCGCGCTTTTGCAGAAACCGGGCACGCCACCAGTGTAGTGCGTTATCTGCCTGGCGCCAGCTTCCCCCGCCATGAGCATCCCCTAGGGGAAGAGATTTTGGTACTGAGCGGTGTCTTCTCTGACGACGAAGGGGACTGGGGTGCCGGCATGTACTTGCGCAACCCCCCGGGGTCAGGACACGCACCCTACAGCCAACATGGCTGTGACTTGCTGGTGAAATTACACCAATTTGATGCCAATGATACCGCTAAGGTTCGCGTGAACACCCAAACTACAGCCTGGCAGCCCGGCCAGGGTGGGCTTAGGGTGATGCCCTTACACCAATTCGAGGGCGAGTCGGTTGCCCTCGTTCACTGGCCAGCGGGTGAAGTCTTTCAGCCCCACCGGCATTGGGGTGGAGAGGAGATTTTTGTACTCGAGGGGGAGTTAATTGATGAGCACGGGCGCTACCCCGCAGGCACATGGTTGCGCAGCCCCCACCTTAGCAGCCACTACCCACGCACTGAGCAAGACACGTTAATCTGGGTGAAAGTGGGCCACCTGCCCGTAAGCCCATAACAGACCTTAAGTGCGCGCTAGATAGGCAATCAGAGGGCCCACCTGAACACAGGCACATACTCAGTCGGTGCTCAGTCAGTGCTCAGTCGGTAAAAGCGGCATACAAGCGTCGCTAACTAAACAGCTTATGGCTAGAGTCAAGCCCTGAGCTCTCGGCATTTGCAGCCAGCTGAGCATAGTGTTGTGCCAACGTCCTCTCACCAAACTCGGGGGTAGCATCCGTCTGGTAACTACCCTGCTCATCGTCCCAACACAGCATAGATTCTGTCGCGTAGTAGTGGGCAATGCGTAAAAACTCGGCGCGTCGGTGCATGGTTTTCGATAGCGGTGCCAAGCGATCCAGTAAACCCGCCCCCTTGATAAACCAATCGGGATTAATTGAACGACTTTTAAAAGGGACATTGAGTGTCGCGGCTAACAACCTACCCTGCTGCTTGGGGGTCAGCGCAGGTCCCGGACCCCCAATGGGCAACACACGGCCCAAGGTATCAGCAGACGTTAAGCCGTCTGCGATGTACTGAGCCAAGTCCTCATCTGCAATCGGTTTACAGGCAGTCAATTCACCATCGCCAAACATGAGGAAAGGTTTACCCGCGCGCAGACGTTCAACCTGCCCCGATAAAGATTTGAAGTAGGCAGTGGGCCTTACGATCGTGTAGGGGATATCGCCAGCGCGCAGTAGCGCCTCGAAACGCAGTTTCTCGTGCTGAAAAGCGAGTTTTGGTTTTTGCACGCAGATGGCTGACACCAGTAGAAAGCGACCGATCTGAGACAGGGATGCGGCGTAATCAAGCAATCGAACATTCGCTTCAAAATCGACTCGTCGCGCATCGTCCGGCGCGCCTGAACGACTACTCAAGCAGGACACAAGCGCATCTACGGTTCCAATATCTCGGTTGGTGAGCGACGTCTGGCTTATGTCGTGCTGGATACAGTGAAGTCGGCCCGGCATATCGGCGTGCGCGACAGCACTCAGGGTCGTGTTAGCATACCGCTGCTCACTTAGCTTAGACTGCATGTGCTCAGGCGAGTAGCGACTGAGTGCAACCACATGGACACCACGCTGCAACAGTGCACGGGTGACTGCCATTCCCACGGTACCTGAGCTGCCAGCCACTAAAACACGCACGAACGATGCCCTCTCCTTTTAACCCATGACGACCACAGGCTCATCGACAACTGACTCACCGCCGATACTGTACTCGTTTCGGCGCTGTCCGTATGCCATTCGAGCACGGCTCGCGCTTGCGGCCACCCAACAACAGGTACAACTGCGGGAAGTCAAATTAGCGAACAAACCACAGACGCTACTGCAGGTATCACCCAAGGGCACCGTACCGGTTTTAGTGCTTAACGATGACCATATTTTGGATGAAAGCCGGGACATCATGCATTGGGCAATATCCCAACTCGATTCTACCCACCCGTGGCGAGTAGGGGTGGGTCTTGGGGATCCCTTGCTTGAGCGCAACGACAAGGAATTCAAACACTGGCTAGATCGCTATAAATACGCTGACCGCCACCCAGACTACGACGTTGTCTATTATCGTACCCAAGCAGAGGCCTTTTTAATGTGCTTGGAACGTCGCTTAACCGAAGCACCATGGTTATCGGGACAACACGGCGGTGCGCTCGATGCCGCCATCGTACCTTTTGTTCGGCAGTTCGCTGGTGTCGACGCAGCATGGTTCGAGCAAGCACCCTATCCCCTGCTGCAAAGCTGGCTGCGACGCTGGCTCAGCAGCGCGCTTTTTACCGGCGTCATGGATAAAAGGGTGCCCTGGAAGCCCGAAGATCCGCCACTCCTGTGGCCCTCACCTGTTGGCACCCTAGCCAGTGAGGCGCGCCAGTTTTCACTCTCTAAGAGTACTTCAGGTTTTTAAACGCTGTCGTAACTCGTTCTTTCGGATTTTACCGGTCGAGGTTTTCGGTAGGGTCTCGAACAGGATTTTTTTCGGTCGTTGAAACCCGGCCAGAGACTTGCGCGCATGGGCAATGAGTTCATCCTCGCTTGCGCTCTGCCCAGGGTGCAGCTCGACAAAAGCACAGGGAACTTCGCCCCATTTTTCATCGGGCATCGCCACAACGGCCACCAAACTTACCGCCGGATGGCTATACAGGGCATTTTCAACCTCGATCGATGAAATGTTCTCACCGCCGGAAATAATGATGTCTTTGGAGCGATCGCGGATATCAATATAGCCGTCGGGATGCTGCACCGCGAGATCACCGGACCAAAACCAGCCGTCCCGAAAGGCCTTCGCCGTCACCTCAGGCTGCTTCAAATAGCCTTTCATCACAATATTGCCCCGAAACGCTACTTCCCCTTGGGTTGTGCCATCCCAGGGCACGGGTTTGGATGTATCGGGATCCAGCACCAGCACATCCTCCTCAAGTTCGTAAGCTACCCCTTGGCGGGCCTTAAGACTTGCGCGTTGCTCTGCGTTAAGGCTGGACCACTCGGGTTTCTCAGCGCATACCACCGCCGGTCCATAGACTTCTGTCAGCCCGTAGACGTGGGTGATGCTGATCCCCATGGCTTCCATGGCCGCAATAACCGAGGCCGGAGGCGGCGCAGCCGCAGTCATCATCTTCACCTGTTGCTCGAAGGGGCGACGTTGATCCTGCGGCGCCTGAGCAATCATCGACATGATGATCGGAGCGCCACACAAGTGGGTAACCCCATGATCGGCAAAAGCCTGATAGATCCCCTCTGCATGGGGACTACGAAGAAATACGTGGGTGCCCGCCAGCAGTGTAATGGTCCAGGGAAAACACCAACCGTTGCAGTGAAACAGTGGCAAGGTCCACAGGTAGACCGGGTGATGCGGCATTTCCCAGGTCACCACATTGTTAACCGCGTTGGTCCACGCCCCCCTGTGGGAATAGACAACTCCTTTGGGGTTACCGGTGGTACCCGATGTGTAGTTGAGCGCCAACGCATCCCACTCATCTTCGGGCAGCGTGTAGGGCGTGGCGGGATCGCCCTCGGCCAGCAGCGCCTCATAGGTGAGATCACCAATGCGCTCGCCACCTGGGCCCTGACTGTCCTCAATATCAACCACAAGCATGCTGCGGCCCGACAAAGCCAAAGCTTCCCGTGCTAGCGGCCCGAATTCGGTGTCCACCAGCAGCACCCGAGCCTCACCGTGATTGAGAATGTAGGCGAGGGTCTTGGCGTCGAGTCGTACATTATTCGCATTCAGTACGGCACCCAGCAGGGGCAACCCTAAAGCGCACTCGAGACTCTCGGGAATATTCGGTGCAATAAGCGCAACGGTGTCGCCCGCACCAATCCCCCGCCCGGTAAGGGCCGACGCCAGCCGCCTGCACCGCTCGGCGACCTCGCCCCATGTACGGCGTATGTCTCCGTGTACCTGTGCTAGACGCTCGGGGTGAACCCGTTCAACGCGTTTTAAAATAGAGACCGGTGATAAAGCTGTGTAATTGGCAGGGTTTTTATCGAGCTCAGGGCCAGCGTAGATCATTTGCCCTCCCAAGGGGGCATCGGCTGCTTGTCGATAAACGCTTGAATACCTGCTTGCGCATCACAGGCCATCATATTGTCCGCCATGGCGCGGGCGGCAAGTTCATAGGCTTGCTCCCTATCAAGGGTCGCCTGAGCATAAAACGCCTGCTTGCCGATTCGAATTGCCACGGGCGACTTACTGGCAATCGTTGTTGCCAATGCCATGGTGGTATCAGCCAGCTGATCGGGCTCGGCCACGTCGTTGATAAGACCGATACTCAGGGCATGGTCTGCAGACACAAAATCACCGGTCAGCAACATGGCCAAGCCCTGTTTAGCCGGTACGTTACGGGTTAGCGCCACCATAGGGGTGGCACAAAACAAGCCAATATTGACCCCGGAGGTGGCGAATCGCGCATCGCTACTGGCCACCGCCAAATCACAGCTGGCGACTAGTTGGCACCCTGCCGCGGTCGCAATACCACTTACCTCTGCAATCACTGGTTGGGGCAGTTCGGTCAGCTGCAGCATCATCCGTGAACAGCGCTTGAACAAGTTATGAAAATACCCTGAACCCCCGTCACTATCCTCGCGATGGGATATCATTTCCTTGAGGTTATGCCCGGCACAAAAATGCTTGCCCGCTCCACGTAAGATAACAACGCGCACCGAGCCGTCGTTCCCGATAGCATCAAGCTGTGCAGATAGGGCGTCCATCATGGCTTCAGACAGAGCATTGATGGTTTCCGGGGCATTTAACGTCAGCGTGGCGATGCCATCCGCGTCACTGCGTAGCACTAGTGGTGTGGTCATTCCCTCTCCCAGCGTTGAAACTCAATCTTAGGACATCGATCCATGACGACTTGCAGCCCTGCGGCCACAGCGGTATCGCCAGCTCGCTCATCGTACACGTCTAACTGCCCCCAGAGCACGCGCGCCCCCATCTCTATGGCTTGCACTGCAACAGAGGGTAATTCGGCGCTGGGGCGGAAGACCTCGACCATATCGATGGGATGGGGGATGCCAGACAAAGAAGCGTACACCGGCGCTCCGGCAATGTGCTCTAGTGTCGCGGCCGGATTAACCGCGGCTACGTCATACCCGCGCTCGAGTAAAACACGTATGACGTCGTAACTGAATTTATTCGGATTGGCGCTGGCACCGACCACTGCAATGGTCTTTACAGACCGCAGAATCTCGTCCACCTCCTGATCGGTCCTTCGATAGCGAGCCCACGTATCTGACATACAACTCCCGTTACTGGCTGTTATCACAAATCCAATTAGCGCTTGCGGCTATGCCGCCCAGAGGGAAGAAGTGTAGCTGTGCGATAGGCATTTGAGGATTGTTCGCCAGTGCCAGTTGCAGCGCCTCAAGGAACTCAGTGGGCTCGTAGGGTAACAGCAATTTACGGACATCGCGGGCGCGCTTCTGCAGCACCTTCACACTGGGGCCAATACCGCAGGAAAGGGCAAACTTCATGAGCGTCTGCAATTTGGTTGGGCCCGCCACTCCTAAATGTACCGGCAGCTCAATGCCCTCTTCGGCCAGTCGTTGACTCCAAGTAACAACGGGTGCAGGGTCGAAACAGAATTGGGTGACCAAGGCTACCGCAGCATCACTGCGCTCGGTGAAGGCCTGCTTCCAACGCAGTGCCGCCATCAGTTCACGGTCGGAACCATCGGGATCAATATCACGATTACCCTCAGGGTGACCGGCGAAATGAAGACGCTCGAAGCCGTCGAAAACTCCAGTCTCTACCAACTGCATCGAATCTGAAAAGCTGCCCACCGGTTGTCCTCGACCCCCACCCAGTAACAAGGCTTGCTTTACCCCTGCCTCGTTCTTGTAACGCGCCACCCAATGGCTGAGTGTTGGCAGATCGGGTACCAGACGCGCCGGAATATGGGGCATTGGCTCGTAGCCCTCTTTGCGCAAGCGAGCGGCGGTGGCCACCATGTCATCGATGGTTGAACCTTCGATATGCGCAATATAGACACGACGACCTAGGGGTAACAAATCCGCAAACTGCGCGATTTTTGCTGCGGTGCGGGGCAGTACCTCTATCGAGCAGTCCTGCAGCAGCGCCGATAGGGCATTCTTGGTGGGCGTGGTGTCACCGTGAACAACAGATGGGGTGTATGTCATGACGCCCTCCGGCAGCCGCGAGTTAATGGCAAGGTCAGTGCGAGAATGCGTCGCTGTTATCGGGCCCTTGATTCAACAGCGCACCGGGCATCGTCGGTATATCCACGGGTGTGGGTTGCACAGCTGCCACAGACTCGATGGCCACAGCGGACTTCGCCGCCAACGCTTTTTTGGGATCGAAAAATGGCTTTTCAGCCACTGTCGCGGCCACTGGCTCACCAGCCATCAACACGGTGAGTTCCATGCCGATCTCGGCGTAGTCAATGTCCACCATGGCAAGGGCAATATTGGCATCGAGCCTTGGGGAATACACCGCAGAGGTAACTCGTCCAATACCGGTACCGGCGTGTTGCACAGGCCAGTAACGGGTATTGGGGCCCGTCAAGGCAGGCGCATCAATAATGAGCCCCACCTGCTTCCTGCGAACACCCTCGGCCCGGATGCGCAGCAATGCCTCTTTACCAATAAAGTTGACGTCGCTATCGAGGGCAACGAGACGATCTAATCCCAGTTCAAAGGGATTGGTTTGGCTATCCATATCGGCGTGATAGGACAGCATGCCGCCCTCAATACGCCGGATAGTCGAGGTGTGGCCGGGTTTCAAACCCATTGGGCCACCTACGCGCATCAAGGTTTCCCAAAGTTGGTCCCCTTTACTACCGTCACAGAGATAGATTTCATAACCCAGCTCGCTCGACCAACCGGTTCGCGAGATGATCAGCGGGATGCCGTCGAGCTCGAACTCGCTTGCCCAGTAGTAGCGCAAGTCGAGAATGGCATCACCGAACAAGGCATACATGATGTCCCCAGACTTGGGACCCTGTAACTGCAAGGGCGATACATCGGGCTCAAAAATCGTCACATCGAGCCCCGAGTTAATGGCAACCCCTTGGGCCCACAACAGAATATCGCTGTCCGCCAGGGACAGCCAAAAGCGGTCTTCAGCCAGCTTCAGTAAAACCGGGTCGTTAAGGATTCCACCCTCAGCATTGGTGATAAGAACATATTTGCATTGCCCTACTGCACAGGTCGAGAGATCCCGTGGCGTCAGCAGCTGCACAAACTCGGCGGCGTCGGGGCCCGTGATCTCTACCTGGCGCTCAACGGCTACATCGCAAAGGATGGCGTCATTCACCAGGTTCCAAAAGTTCTGCTCCGGATCACCAAAGTCTCGGGGAATATACATATGGTTGTAGACCGAGAAGCCCTGAGCACCCCATCGCACAGTGGCATCAAAATAGGGAGACTTTCGAATTTGTGTGCCGAAACCGAATTCCTGAACCTGCTCTGCCGCCATGCTAGTGCCCTCTTAAACGTGTTATTTATCCGTAGCGGATTCTTTTGGATTCACGCGATACGCGGACACTAATTGAGTAGATTGCCGGGGCGCCAACACTTTCGTGCAGCGAATTGACGGCTGTCGTTTTTGATCTTTTGACTGTCGTTTTTTACCTGTTCATGGCGTAACAAAATCACAAGCCCACGCCTGGAGGACCTGAAACAGGCACTGAAAATTCGGTTCTGGGCATGGCCTGACGTGCGCGTCTAGTGCTCCGATAACCAAGCCAGTCGTCGAGCAGCGAAGAAGCCGACAATACCCGTGGAGGCAAATAGGCCGTAGTACAGCAGGTAGCCCTCGCGTCCCTCTAACAGGGAGAAACAAAAGGACTGAACCTGCGGCACATACATATCCGGGGTATAGGCCAACAAACTGATCAAGCCGATGGCCACACCCCGAACATTCGGCGCCACTTTGCAGTCATCAAGGGTTGCCCAATAGATACCGCGTATGCCGTAGGTAATGAGCGATACTGCCAAGATGACCGGTAGCAGTAACCAAGTACCGGCCTCGGCAGGCAACATGGGAATAGCAAACAAAGTGACGGCGGCGGCAAGCAAGAGCCACGATAGGAAACGCACCGCATGGAAACGATCACCTATGAAGCCGGCAACGAGCGGGCCTATGGGCCGCATCCACAGACGCGCCACGGTAATACCACCAACGGTGACGGCACCTAGTGCGAACACATCCTCAAGTAAGCTCGCGAAGGAGTACGTCACCCAAAAAATTTGGTAGCCAACAAGGATAATAATGGCCGACAACCAGATCGATTGATTGCGTAACAGTACAGCCACGTCATGCCAGACTGAATGACCAGGCTCGGATGCCGCCACGCCATCGGATTCACCTTCTTGGGGCTTCAAACCCACTAACACCAGGGGAGATGCAAGAATGGCTGTCCAGCCGTAAAACTTAAGCACCACTGCGATGGCGGTACCAGCACCTGCCAGCTTATCCTCAAGGTAATAGGCGAATAAGGCCAAAGCAGCCGTCGCCAACAGGGCCTCAGCAATACCTCGACCACTCTCTAGCATGCCGAAAAATCGTCCCTGCTGATCATGGGGTGCAATCAACGATGTGGTCTTGATAAGCGTCCCCCACAGCAACAGACCACTGCTGATGCCCAAGCCCGCGAACGCCAGCTTCAATTGAAAAAATGACGGACTCGATGCCATCCACAAGGCAATAGCGCCGGTACTGGCCATGGACATTGACAGTAACTTATTGGCACCGAAACGGTCCGCGAGCCAACCACTGGGCACATACGTTAGAACCAGCAACAAGCCCACCAATGAACTGCACTCGCCTAGCTGGTCCTGAGTGATCGCGAATGCTTCAAGCATCGAATTTTCAAAATTTTGACGCATGTAAGGGATGGGATAGACCACCCCAGCAGCGATGATTAACAGCGCAAGCTGGCGATAGCGATCCCAATGACGGGTGGACACGGCAAGTCTCCTTATACTGATCATGGCCGATCGACTTACAGTGTTACACGGTCGCGCCGTTAGGTCGAACGCCGCCCCGACATCCTGCCGTAGAGTAAAAAATAGTTGCGCACTAACCTTGCTGACATAAGCTTGGCCCATATCAGCATGTCATGTAGAGGAGTACCTGTGTCCGGATCACTTCAGGATCAGCTGCTAAAAGCAGGGCTGACAGACGCCAAAACAGCCAAATCCATCAACAAAGAAAAACGCAAAAAAGATAAAGTTGCCAAGCATTTACGGGGCGAAGTTAACAGCGACGTACACACTGCCGTCCGTGAAGCTGCCGAGGCGAAAGCTGCCCGTGATAAAGCACTGAATGCGGAACACAATGCGGCAGCATTGCGCAAAGCGATTAACGCACAGATAAAGCAACTGATAGCACAACACCGAGAATCCCGGGGTGCGGGGCAAGATGCCTTTAACTTCACCGACGGAACAAAAATAAAAAAACTGTATGTGGATGCCGGGCAGCGCCGGCGACTTGCGTCAGGCTTGCTGAAAATTGTGAAGCAAGGCGATCAATACGAGCTGCTCCCCGCCCCTATTGCCGACAAAATCGCACAGCGTGATCCGACGCGGATTATCGACTGCCGTGGTAGCGGCGAGCCAGAACTCACCGCCGAAGAAAAGGAATGGTACGCGGATTTCGAGATTCCCGACGACTTGGACTGGTAAGCCAGCCGATCACTACAGTGTCGGCACTCGATCGAACCAAGGCTGCGCCTGCTCTAGCTGCCCCGCCAAACTCAACAGCAATTCCTCTTGGCCGTAATCGGCCGCAAACATAACGCCGATGGGCAGTCCATCGGCATTCCAGTAAAGCGGTACCGACATTGCCGGCGCCCCCGTGGCGTTCGCGAGCATCGTAAATGCAGAGAAGCCCAAGACATCGCTCTCATAGCCTTTGTCTGGGCGTGTCAGCGCTAATCGACCAAGTGCAATGGGCGGCAGCGCTTGAGTGGGCGACAGCAACAGGTCAAACTGCTCGTGCAACGCCGCCATGTCGCGCCCAATGCGATGCATCGCCTGCAAACCCTGCAGGTACTCGGCGCCTGAAACATTTTTATACAGTTGATAGCGCCGCCAGGTACGCGGCTCTAAGTCAGCCTCGGTGACCTTCCGACCGAGCTGCTGCTCGCGCTTTTGAACGCGGATGACATTCCCCACCCCCATCACCTTTCCGGTAGCACCGTAAAACTCAGCTGGATCCACCGGCAGGGTCACCGGCTCCACATGATGACCAAGACGTTCACATAACTGCGCTGCCTCGATAGCGGCGGCGCGGCAATCAGCATGCACCGACGAGCGCGCCAGCGGCTCAGTAACCAGACCAATCCGCAGTGACTTAGGTGCTCGGCTAACGGCGTCAAGGAATGTTGTAACGGGTGCTTTCGGCCCTCCGGTGGAACCCGGCTCGGGACCAGCAGTGGCATCTAGCAGTGCCGCACTGTCGCGCACACTGCGCGATACGCAGTGGCTCACAGCCATCATATTGAAATGGGCACGTGGGCCATTGGGTGTCCGGCCACGGCTGGTTTTCAGTCCAAATAAGCCACAGCAAGCAGCAGGAATACGTATCGATCCACCGCCATCAGTGGCGTTGGCCAGGGGTAAAATCCCCGCCGCTACCGCCGCCGCCGAGCCACCCGAAGAGCCACCAGCGGTCATCTCGAGATCCCAAGGGTTACGGGTATCACCGAATAACACCGACTCAGTGCTGGTCGTGCCACCGAATTCTGGGCTGGCGCTTTTACCCATGATAACGAGCCCCGCATCGAGATAGCGCTGCACCAGTGTCTGGGTGTAGTCGGCCACCTGATCGGCGTAAAACCGAGAGCCCTCCGTGGTGCGCGTGCCTTTCAGCATAATGCCTAAATCCTTGAGCAGAAATGGCACACCGGTAAAGGCACCCTGGGGCAACCCCTTCGCCAGTTGCTGGCGAGCGTAATCATAGAGGGGTTCGACAATGGCGTTAATGACGGGGTTTACCTGGGAAGCACGCGCCACCGCAGTTGCCAGCACCTCCTCTGCACTAAAGTCGCCACGGCGAATGGCCGCCGCCAAACCAAGGCCGTCATAGCGACGATAGTCCTTGAAGTCCAAACCCACCGGTGCGGCGAAAGCCCCAGTGTGCATGACAGTCCCGGTAGTCACAGCACCAGCCAGGCCGGCACCCAAGGAAACGAACTGACGACGATTAACAGCCATGGCAACTCTCCCTTTCGAGCAATCCCTGACCTTCTTGTAAATGGGGGAAAATGGAAACGTCTGAATGCACTAGTGGCTAGTAAGACCGTCCCCACTCGAATGGACACTCAGACCTACGGGGGGTTAATGCCATTCGCAGATTTCACGCAGCAGCGACGTGGCATAGCAGCCTCGCTGTAAAACAAATGAGAGCTGTAATGTGTCAGCGTCGATGTGCGCCTTAAGATCGTGTACCCGCATGCGCAGACCTCGGCTACCTGGCTCTACCCGAGCCCGGGCAAGGGACGACTGCCATTGGCTAGGTACATCATCACTGTCAGCACCCACGAGCCCTATAGCTGGGTGAATATCGAGTGATTGGCATCGAGTTAACAGCTCATCATCGATAGCGGAAACAGCGAACACGCTGCCACTTCCATCCAAATTGGCTAGATCGCCCGGTATGAGCTGGTGCCATGTTTCAGAGTGCACGCGCTCGGCAAGGGCCTTATTAAAACAAAACGCCCGCATGGTAGAGATGGCAATACTGCGCTTGTCTCTGGAAAGTCGCCGTCCCCTCGCCCATGCATAGGCCAGATCTAGGTTTGCGCCATCGCGTCCGAACCGCTGCTCGCCGTAGTAATTGGGCGCGCCTTGGCGCCCTATCACATCCAATCGCTCGCTCAATACTGCATCAGAGAGCCCTTCCACCCCACACAAACGAATACAAAATCGGTTCGATTGATGAGCGCCTCTGCGTAATTTTCTCAAGTGCCTTGTAACCTCGAGGATCTCAATGCCAGGCAAATTAAAAGACCGCCAGTTGGGTTGATGCCACCGGGGTACGCTGAACCATTGCTCGGTTACCGCATGACGATCTTTCAAACCCGCGTAACCCACATCGTGGGGAGCCACGCCGGCGAACAGGGCCAATTGTGTTGCTAACCAGGCTGTATTAGCCCCGGTTTTACGCAACCATAGATAGTCGTGTTCGCCGTCACCAGAAGGCTCCCAGCCCAGCTGTTCAGTGACATAGAAGTCCTGGGGCACTTGCCGCAGGCGGCCGAAACACAGTGGTTGGCCATGGGCTCGAGGAAGTTCCGGTAGTAGGCTGTGGACCATATCCAGAGATGACTACGGTTTGGTCTTTGCAGCTGTCACCATAGCCCTAGCATCCGCTAAAAGTGACTTTGCATCGTACACTATGCCACCTTTCACGGTGTAGCTCACACCGCCAACCCTGCCAAGGGTATTCGACGCACGATCGAGCTTTTGATGGCCAGTGCCATGTGGTAGGAGCCATGCAGTTTTGGGTTGGGTTGAAAAAAGGTGTTTAACACCGGCCAAGTGTAGCCGTCGTGCCATTCCGCAAGCCGTGCTCTCATCACATCTCGGTTGACTTCATAGATGGTGAATGTGGGCACCATAGTGAAATCCAGATCCACCAACTCCCTCAGGGTGTCATTCCACGTGGGAGACCCAGTCGCTGCGCTCTGTAGCCATAAATTGCCGGCCTCACCAAAGCGCCACTGTTCATCGGAGTAGTTATAGTCGGCGGGATAATGCTGGATGGTTCGATCGGTGAACATGGCATAGGGGATAATGCTTGGGGCTACGATGCTGTTTTTGTCGCTGCGCCTGGCGTGCTCTACGGTCCACTGCAAGCCCATGACTGAGCCCACATCACGGACTGTCGTAATGCCATGAGCTAGCCATAGTTTGAAGACGTACTCGGGGGGCGTGATGGGTCCTGCGAGGCCTTGCAAAGGGTTTCCGATGTGCACATGCGCATCAACAAAACCCGGTAAAACAGTCATACCCGAGGCATCAAGACGATACTCCTCGGCCATGGGTGCGGGAGGCTGGGACGTTATCTGGCGAATAGTGTCCTGCTCAATCACCAGACTGACCGGCCCTCTCGGCGGAGCACCGAGTCCGTCGACAAGCATGGCGTTATCGATCACTAAGCGCTGAAAGGGGCCAACCCCCTCGTCTGCGCCTCGATCGGGCGCAGGTGGCGGCAGAGCCACCCCCATCGACGTGGCCAAGGCAGCGCCCTCTTCCCCGGGCGCAGTGGTACCTGGGCCATCGAGTGCCATCGCAAATGGTGGCAGAAGTACCAGTGTGAATAACAGCAGCGGCTTGAAGGACATAGCGATACATTCCAGCTCAAAGCCAGCATGCTACACCAAAAAATAGAGCATCCTGTGCGCATAGTGGGCCCTAGTCATCCCATCGGGATCAGGCAAGCGCTGAAGATCCCGAAAAAGCTCCGGCTTGACGCTACCGAATGAGAAATATTCAGGCCGGGCGATGAGTTGATACTCAAACCCAAGCCCAAAAACCTCGCTGTGGCTTCGAAGCTACTGTAGACCACGCCTGGATACTCCATTAACGATGGTCGCGAGGATGATGTACCGTAAGAACGCGAGCGGCTCTGAACATGCATATGCTTGATGCCAATACCTGTATCTACATCATCAAGTAGCAGCCAAAGAGTGTACTGATAAAGCTTAAGTCGTTGTCCGTTGGTTCGGTGACGATGTCGCTCGCGACGTATGGTGATGTAACTCGACCGTTGTAAGGCTTGGCACAGATTTGTGACCGCGACTCAGCAATATGCGTTACGAACAGGACAGAACCTGACTTTTTGGAGAAACTTCAAGAGGTTATCTGGCCCGCCCGGAGGGGGTCAAACAAATTCATAAGGTACTGTTTTAATTGCCTTTTATTATTCCAATAGGGCGACTTTCCCACTTTTACCCCACAAAAAAGCCCGGCTTGTGATCCACAGGTGCCGGGCAAACCTGCCGTCTCACCAGCTATCACCGCACCATCGGCCAGGAGGAAGCCCCAAACGGTAAGCGCTGGTTCGGATCAATCTCAGGCTGTGGTGACGTCAGTTATCGCCGCAAATGACTCCACGTTGCGCACTGCCACGTCGATATCGGATAGGCCGCGGATGCGGATAATGTTCTGGTCCATTTTGGTGAAGTTATCCACCAGGAATTCGCCAGAGCTCCAGAATCCGACAATCACATCCGACCAATTTCCGAACGTCACGGCACTGCACACGCTCGAGCTCGTGCCTTTGGTTAAATCGCTAGGGCTGTTGGTGGTCGATAAGACGTTGTGACCGAGCACGCTGTTATCGGCATTCAAAATGAAGTTTGCCTCTACGCCACCACTCTGGCGCGGTGTCTGTCGCATCGCCGCCACGACCTTCGGGTCGGTGACGAACGCCAGGGAGCCCGTCAAAGCGTTTTGCTGCTCGACAGCAGAAACCAGGTCGACCAAAGCACTATAGGTAATCGCCCCGCCGTTGGTGCCGAGCGCAACACTGCCGATGCCATTCGTTTGAAGCACACCCGTCGGCTGATTAGCGCCACCGCCCTCCAGGATTACCGCATCAATGGCACTCGCGATTTGTCGGGCCATGTCCGCTCTGAGCAAGGCCTCTATATCAGGCGAACTCTGCTGGATAGTGCGCCTCGATATTTCCAAGAACGATGCCACCGTCTTGGGTGATAGCGTCACTTGAGTGAAGGACGGGGTCGACTCGCTCAGTTGTCCGGTTTCTGTGTACCAATTCGCGCTCGTGCCGGTGGAGGCCTTCGGCAAGGCCACGTCGCCCTCCAATCCTGACAAAGTGGTACAGCGCTCTAATACGACGCTCGATGCCACCAGGGCGTCGATGAAACTGCCACCGAGAACCGTAGTCTCCACCAAGTTAGCGCCGTTACTAGGACTGCCAAGGGTAATGTCGCGCTTACTGTAGTTCTTCATCACCTCGCCCGGCAACACGATGCTATCGGGGTGGCGAGCGCGCTTGCGCGTCGTTTCCAGCACTTCTTTTTCAAGTCCGGCCCGACGCCAGTCACCACTGCATTTCGCCTCAATGGCGCGTGCAAGACTAAAGTCTCGCGTCTCGCGCTTACTTAAGCCTATGTCCTCAACATCCATGAGGTTGAGCGGCTTGTCCTCCAGTTGGTCGAGAATGAAGCCCCTGAACTGCGATAGGCTCATGCCTTTAGATAAAGCCTGCTCAGCTAAATCCATTCGATTGTGCCGTTTTGCGATGCCGAAAATTTCGGCTGTTTCTCGCTGATAGTTTTCAACAGTGTTCATTTTTGAATCTCCATTGCTGCGAATTTGTGTGATGCGTGCGTTTTGGTCAGCCGGCACAGACACCAGCGACACTTCTAGTAGTGTCCATTTAGTGGCAATCGTGTGGCCGTACTTTTGGTCTGTCTCGTCGATGCGATAGCCAATAGAGACCGAGCGTAAAACCCCCGCCCTGGCGTCCCTCAGCGCCTCTTGCGCCCTTTCGCTTTCGCCAAAGCGCAACGTGCCGATAAGCTCGCCGTCTTGGATGCGAACGTCATCAACGACGCCAATAGGCGATTCGTCGGCCTTGTGTGCCAACAGCAGGGGAAAGGGAGAGCGAGATAGGTCGATCGAGTCTCTGTCGATCTGTAAAATTTCCATGATGCCGTAGCGTGCTAGCGGCGCACTGGTAGCGAGTACAGCTGTGGCTGTGTCGCCATCGGCGCGAACCGATATTGGGCATTCAATGGAGCGGTATTTGGTAGTTTGGGCCATGTATCACCTCCGGTAACTGCGCCCATACGAAAACAGCCTGCATAGCAGGTTGCGGTTTTTTGGGTTGCAGCTCCGCAGGTGACGCCTGGGGGCGATCGCCAGGGTGACGCCCCGGCCAGCGCAGTAATTATAACGCCAGTTATTCAGGTGGTCACCCGTCAAGCTTTTTGACATTATCAATCGAATGATAAATCCCAGGTCACCAAAGGAATATTTATGAACCGACTCATCTGGATGTTTGCGCTTCTGCCGAGTTTGGCTTTTGCTCAGCTGCACACGTTTAAAAACGGTGAGGTGGCTGATGCCAAAAAGATTAACGAAAATTTCCAAACCTTAGAGCAAATTTTTCTTTTGCAGGGCATTTCAGAAATTAAGATGGACGGTGTGACAGTCGGCACTTCGGCAGCATGTAGATCAGATCGGTGCTCCGGATTTACGCCAGAACTTTTTTACTTTTCCCTACGCTATGACCCAGAGTCAACCCAGTGGACTGGGGATCTCTCTAACGCAACGGCTTATTTCCCAAGTGATGATTGCTCTGGAGACCCTTGGTGGTACAAGGCCTTCCTTAACCTCGAGGTGGAGCATTTTTCGTTAGAGCTTGCATATTCGGGTATAGTTAATCAACTTGGGGTTGGAGGACTCTGGCGATATCTGGATTTAAAAACACCCGCTCAATCAATTGTTCTCACTCACGTCCTTCAAAATGGGACCTGCACACCAGTACCACCGTCCACTACAGAGCTGTATTCGGCGTCAGGTGCCATTAGATGGCAGTTAAATGACCCTGAGGTAACTGGCTTTCCACTCATTGACACCAATCCAAGTCACATATCTGCGCGACAACTGTAAGTCTCTCGCTGGTGTAAAGAACATAAATTGAACCCCCAATAATACGAACCGAAACCAGCGCGCCAGGCAGAAATATCAAGCGGCGATCGCGAAAACCGCGCAGCCGAATCCTCTGGAAAGTACCTTGAACGCCCCCCCCCTGCCAGGAGCCCACCACAGCGCCCTCTGCCGGCGATTGCACCAGAGCCAAGGCCTTGCCCTCATGCCTCATCAGCCTCGGCATACAGCTTGTCTGCGGCCTCTATGATCATATCGCTGTACAGCCCAAACCCGCGCCCGTGGCCCGCTAGATCGGGTCCGATGGCATCGATAGGTGGGACGATATACTGGGCGATTTGGGCTTTGGGCACGCCAGCAATACAAACCCACCGGGTGCCGGGCTGCCAAATCCAAAACTGTGGCGACGCCCCCGGTACCCACCCCCAACAACAAAAAACCGACAGGGTGATGGGGGACACCTCGCAAATTATATTTTTCCGAAATTTCGCCTCTTGCTCGGCAGTCTGCCGAAACTCAGCCGGTATATGACAGTTTTCGCGCCAGCAGTTAACCAAGTTTCCACAGCGCCGGTTGTAGCTGTATTTCTTAGGCATTATTCGAGGCCTCGTAAGAGTTCACCCATTTCTGTAGTTTAGGAATCATGCTCTCCGCATCGTCACTCATTGCCTGAGTCCAGTGCCCGACCAGCTCGTTTAGGTCGCGCTCAAAAGTGTTGCGTTCCCTACAGCGCCGGAGTTCTCCCCAAAGCCACAGCGCATCGTCATCCATGCGCAACGGCTCCTCTTTTTTCTTGATAAACGTGTTCGCGCTGGGTTTAGCACCTGGCATCGCCACAATGCGCTCAAATTCTTCTTCGGGCACTTTTGCCAGCTGCTGCCACTTGCTCGATTGGTCATATGAAATGTTCATGTCGGCAAGGGTTGGTGATTTATCAATGCCCTCGTCGTTTGCGAGGGCATTTTTACCTGCCCTTCCAACCCCAGGTTGTGCGCCACCCTTTGCCTTCTCCATCTGCGCAAGCATGATCCCGCACTGCCGCTCGGCGCGGACGCGAATCTCAGCGCATTGGCGCTCGGCTTCATAGTTAAGCGCTTGCTTGGCGTAGGCCTCGAGCGCGAGCGCTTTGTCTCGAATGTCCTTGACCTCGTCGACCTTTTTACACTCCGCAATCGATCGCACCATCGCGTCGTATTTCACTAGCTCTGCCGCCAGGGGGGTATGGCCTGAATTCATTGCTGCATCCTCTCTCGTGGTGGGGGGGGTTAAAAACTGGAAAACTGAAAGACTCGGGAAACTGGGCAAACTGAATAATCTGGGCAGTTTCCGTAGTTTGTTCAGTTTCTTCAGTTACCTAGATTCCCAGTTTCCAGCCCCCCCCTGTTCATTGTGTGATTTGAAATTCGTGGCGGTTATGGCTTCCTCGGCGCATTTGCCAGTACCCGCCGATCGCTTTATCGCTACCGGTAAACTGCGCCAGGACGGCCTCGATGTAAGACTTGCTCTCGCCGGTTTGTTCGGCGGCCGTCTGGATAAGCAACGTCTTGGTGTTTGTGCCATCTGCAATGGCCGATGTAATGGCGTCGATGGCGACGCAGTGAAGCTCTGCCTCTCGCGTGGCATTAGCTTGAGCACTTATTCGATCGCGCTCAGTGACCGGTACTCGCTCCACAGAGTCGAACATAGCCGAGTAGTCGTCGAGTGACTTCAGGTAGCGGAACTGCGCGCTTTCGGGCTGATCGCCGCGCCGTTTCAATGCTTTGAAATCGACGTTTACATAATCGCTCTCGTCGTCGGTCGTCGGCGTGCCGAGCCAAACGGCCTGGAAGTCATCGAGAATGTCGCTAGTGCCTTTGTAGACAAGCTCGCCGTCTTCATTCTTGTTTTTGTTGACGTGTCCCAGCCCAACGAATGTCCCGCCAGCAGAAACAAAGCTCTCGATGTGTCGATTCATTGCATTGACTGACTTGCTATCCAGCAGGTCTGCTAGCTTTTTCACCGTGTCGAAAATGAGTAGCACCTGCGACGCTTCTCCTGACTCAGTGACATTTCTCAGCAACGTAAACATTTTTTTTACTTCGAACCCATTGTGTCCGGGCGCAAGCTGATAGATACCAAATGGCGCTAACAGCTTTTGCTTTTGCGCTATTCCGCGAGCGTTGTCGTCGGCGTTGATGTAATAGACTGGCATGTAAATTCCCTCGCTAAATGAAGAATGATTAGGGTCTTGCCGGCGTTAGGCGGCGCGTAGATCATTGTCATTTGGCCGCCGATCGCTAGCGGGTTTAAGAAGAACCACTCGTCGCCCAGTTGTTGCTCGAGCTCCTCGGCGGTGGCAGTGATTGCGTAGTCGGCAAATGTTTCGGTCAGCGCATCGGTAATGTCATCAAAGTCGCTCATTGATTAGCCCCCATCGCTGCGCTAACCCGCTGACGTCCCTTCGCGCCATTACATGCGCATACCTCTCATATTTGCGGTGGTCAGCAGTTGTCGCTATTTCTTCGCCGCGATAAGCAGCGCCCTCATAGGCCCACATGAACAACAAAACGGATTCAACGTAGTCCCGCGTGATCCTTGGCTCTTGGTCGTTGAGCGCAGACACGTGAGCTCGCCGTTTGGACCAAAGTCCGCGTGCCCTCAGCTCATTGATTACTGCCTCTTGAGAGCAGCCAGCGAAACAGTGAACCAAGACGCGATCACCCGCTTGGCTGATGTAAAAGTTGCGCTTGCTGCCGTTATGGTGGGGGCACCTGCTGTGCCAAGACTCTGGCCCACATTTCTTGCCGTCTAATGCGAGAGCTATTGTCTCGGCGCTGGCCGCATTTGCGCCCTGTGGCCGCTCTATAGAATTGAATTCGTTGAGCATTTAAAATTGCCTCATCTGTCGATTCTTGGTCGAGTCGATGGTTGCGTCGATGCCGGTCTGGGTTTTCCCTGCCGGCATTTTTTATGCACGATGCAAAAACAACTCGCCGGGCCAGGTCTTGACGCTTCCTCGGCGCACTGGTGGCGGTAGCTCGCCCTTTGCTACTAGCGCATCAACCTGGCTGTAAGAAACGCCCAGACGCAGCGCAGCCTCGTCCTGGCGGACGAATCGACCATGCAGGGGAAATTCGTACCTTTCTTTTAGAGAAAGCATTTTTTGAGTCGCCATGGGGTAAATCCTCAACGTGTTTTGCGTTAAGGAAATATTCGGCGACTGTGGGGTTTAAGGTCCAAGAAGACTCGGCATTGCACCCTAAAGTCTGGGCATTGCACCCTAGATTTCTTTACCTTGCTCTCGCTTCCAAGCAAGCAACGCGTGGCTGTGATTGATTACAGGGTTGGATCGCCGCTGAACCTCATAGGCTGCCGCCGATGGCGACATGCCTTGGTCAATGAACAGCTGAACCCATTTAGCGAGACCTTGCTGGTCTACACCGCGTGAGTCGCGTGGCGACAGCACAGACGCCAGATAGCGCAGCGCGGGATCGGCACCCGTGCTCCACTCACGAATCAGCTGTGCGCGCGACTTATGACCCTTCTCGGGCCTTCCCTGCTTTTGCAATTGCTCGATGAGCTCATGGCGGCCAGTGCGCCGCAGATACTCGTAGACAAGCTCTTGGCGACTCAATGGCGGCAGCTTGTTCTTTTCCCGCTGCCATTCGATACGCTTGAGAACCTCAAGCACCAATGCATCGGGCTCATAGTCCATGAGACAACCACTCCCCTACTGCTTCCATGATCGGCCGCCGCTTCTCTAGCCAGTCGCCACGGTTGTACGCCCTATCCACCAGCGTTTTGACTTGGTGCTGCATGCACACCTTGATCAGCTCCTCGCCGAAATCGTGCTTGTCCTCGAGGTAGGTTCTGACGGTCGCACGCAGCCCATGTGCCGTTTCATTTTTATCGGGTCTGTGGGTCTGAATGCGCGCACACATAGCGTTCTCATTCATCCGCCGCGCGCGCTGACCGGGAAACACCAGCTCGTCGGGCTCCATTTTGTCGATGCCACGCTTTTCCAGTACCGCCATGGCCGCTTTACTTAACGGTATGTTGTAAGGATTTCCGTTTTTTGTCTTGGGGCATTGCCAAACATCGCCGACAACCTCCGCCGCCGTCATCGTCATCAGCGGCCCTTGCCGCGTGAGCGTAGTCATCACAAACGCGACCGCGTGGTCGTATGGGTGTTCAGATTCGATCAGGGTTTGAAACAGCGCCGGCGCGTCGTCGTACGGGACGGCCTTGTGATGCTTGTCTTTGTGTGTGCTCTTGCCAAGGATCGTTTCCAGCACCTTTACGCTAACCGGGTTGGCCTGCATGTAGTCCATGCCCACAGCGTAGTTGCAGGTCACCGATATACGGTCGCGTACTTTGCGCGCCACGGCATAGTGGTCGTGCCATAGCGGACGCAATACCTCCGCCACATCGCGCGCTCTTAGCTCGACCATGGGAATGTCGCCGATGACCGGGAACGCATAACGCTCAAGCTCCGACTTAATCGCCTTCTGCTGCTTCAGGTTGGTCAGCCGAGATTGGTAGTTATCGAGATTCTCGAGCGCGACCTGGCGGAAGGTGCGAGCGCCGTTTTGCTTGCGGGTGATTGCTCGAGCAACCGCTTGCTTTGGATCAATGCCGTCGCGCAGTCGGCTTTTCCAATCGGATATGCGCCGGTAGTCTTGCGCCAGATGCTCTCGAAACTCGCCCGACGCCGGTAGGGTCATTTCTCTCGGGCTGCCGTTATAGCGATAGCGATACCGCCACTGGCGTGTCAGACCGCCGGAGGCATTAACGCGCACGCGGAAGGTAACGCCCTTCTCGACCTTAACCTCGCCGGGTGTTTTGCTGGTGTATGCCTTGAGCGTAATCGGTGCCGTCTGCCCCATTTTTACCCCATTTATGGTGAAGAATATGGGGTATTTAGGGTTATACGGGGTTAAAAATCAATAGGTTGCAAGCAAATTGTGGGGTAATGGCCCGCCCGGAGAGATTCGAACTCCCGACACCCAGGTTCGAAGCCTGCAAATATTCCCGTATATCTACCGTAATCTCGAGCTTTTATTGGTCTTAATTAGGGACAGAAAACTCTATCCTACTGTTTTTACTGGACTTTATGTATTCCTAATCAGACACAATAAGAACCAATAATCCCTTCCCTATTTACTGATTACGTATAAAACTGTCACAGAGACAGCGACTATCGGAGCTCCAATGAGCGCCCCCCAGGCTCCCGACAGCGACAACATTGATTCAGATACCGACTGGTCGTTTCTTGCGCGCGGCGACAACGCGCTTCGCTTAACAGCGCCTCCCCTACCCGACACCGAACAGGTGCTCACCGACGACGAGATGCGCTCTCTACTCAAGCTGGCTTTCCAGGAGATAGCAGGTGGGGAACGTATCTACCTTGGACCTCGGCTGGTGTGGCTTGCCATCGCCCTCTCCTGCCTGACAAGCCAAAGCCTACCGGTCGTATTTCGAGCGCTGCACCGATACATGAATGATCACAAGAATCCGGGGGCTGCCTTTTCAATCGAAGACAGTGAATGGAGAGCCGACATAACCGCGATACGACCGCTACCTGTTTCGCGCGAGCTACCACCAGGGTGGAGACACCCTACCGATGGGAAAATCTCACACGCCTTTCCAGACCCAGTACGCAAATGCTTGCGGGAGATGCGCACAGATCGATTGGTGCACTCTCTCAACAACAACGATCTTCGCAACGAACTCAGGTCGATAGAGAAAAGAATTCGACGAAGGGTGCCACGCTACAACAGACAGCGGTGCCAAAAATACATGCTAACCGTGCTCTGGCAACGCAGGGGACATCCTAGGGAGGCACTACTTACTCTGGGTATCAAGGCGATGTACCTCAGTGATGCACCCCTGCACTACTACGCCACGACAAAAAAGCGGCTGAGAATTCAATATGCTGCAGCGTGTAAGGCGATTGGCGTAGAGATTGATGTCACACGTACGGAATCCTCAGAGCTTCGACTCATTGGCGCTCCGACGGCCGCTATCAGCTGGACCATGACAGCACTTGCGGTTGACGCGCTCAAGGAGAGAGTTCGGGACCCATGGCGACACTCCAGAGCCACCCTGAAGGCCAACATCGCGGCTCTCAATGCGCTATCGCTTTACACCGCAATCATGTATATGGCCGTGATTGCGAGTCGTGGCAACCGCCATCTCTCGAGCACCGCTTACAGGCACTTCGCCAAGCCTAATCCAACATCGGTGCATGGCATAGTGCTCAGCTACGATAAAGGCGCCGGTTTCGCGCTGGACTGCCGAGTGTGCGCCATACCCGCACTCCTGATTGAGCAAGTGGAAGCACTGATCATCCAAACCTGTCGACTGATGTATAAACTGCGGTCCAAGGCAAGCAAAGAACATAAAGCGCTACGTGAGCGTCTTGAAGCAGTGGTTGAAGGACGCGCGCCGCTTTTTTACCAGATCGAGGGATTGCACTTCCAGCCGCTAGGCGGGGATAGAATCAAGACCCTATGGCCCGAGTTTCAGCCAAAGGCACCTCGATTTCGCCATCTTCTCAACACGTACGGCCAGCTGTATCGCATGCGTGCATGCGATCTTGCCCAACAAAGTGGTCATCGCATCGATTACACGCCCTTCGATAAAGTTGATCCCGAGTCGCCCGTCGATTTCATGAACCGACTCGCCCCCAAGCTCGATACGTATCTGAGAAAGCTCGGCTTTGTAGCAATAGGCACAAGCAAAGATCGCGCGGCAAAGGCCCCTCCTCCAGCGCGAGCCTCGAGAGCCGACTGGCGTGAGGTTTCTCAGGCTGAAAACCAGGAGATCACTCAAGGAAGGCGGCGTGCTCGGCCGTCGCGCGAAGATCGAGCCGCTGCCATTGCCTCGGTGCGAGCGCTCAGAGATAAACTGGCTGATACCGCACCGAAGCTCCATCAAGCGACGTTTGACGAATTCATTTCAGACACGTGGGACACCGCAAGCTCCACCGTACAAAAAATTGCCACCTATAACGCGCTGCGCGATATGGCCAAGTCGAATGAAACACTTGGCGAGTTACTCGCAGTGAGTAATCTTTCAGCGCCAGTCGTACAGCCCAAAGATCTCGCCCCCATTCGCGAACGGCATTTTTTGGCCTTCCACTCGGTTCGGTATCTAGTCGGAGCGCTTAAAGGCGAACTGACCGGAGACAAAGAGACGTCAGCAGCGGATTCGGCATCAGTAATCAGCTTGCTGGTACTTGCCGCCCTTTTACAGGGCATCCCCAGTGAGCCAAGACGTTTCGCCCAAATCTTGGACAGTCGATCTCGCCTGTTTAGACTGCCGCGCGTCGAGCTTACTGCTGTGCTCTCGCTTCCTACGATCGCAAGCAGTGATGATTACGATCTGGCTGAGAACCAATTCATGAGTTTCGTGATACCTCAGCAAGCACTGCCGACTCTGATCAAACTTTGGGAGCTGAACGTTGACCTTGACACTGCGTATGGGGCGATCAAGTCAAGCGCTCTAATTTTGGAAACGCTCCCCGATAAGAAACCAGAGCGATTCCTGGAGATCGTCGGAGTCGCCAGAGCCCTGACAACCTCGGGCATCCGGCATGCTATGGAGTCCGGTGAACTTATCAGTGTTGGGCCCATGACCAGCTCATTGGTTGATGTAACGACCAACCAGCTTTTTGATCGCGCAACAACAAACCCAACTACAACTGCCGACACCAGTAGCTCTTTGGTTGTTTCTACCATCGGTGACGCGATGATCAGACAGATGCATCAAGCACTGGTCAGGGCACTCGGCAACTACAAAGATGAAAAGATCAATCTGCGTCACGAGCGTTTACCCGAAGTTCACGAGCAAATCGCTCAAATTCAAGCCTCGACACCAAAAGGCAGTTTTGCGTATGCGGTAGCCACTTTCGCTTCGCGGGCGCTATCGGGAAAGATCGGTCGCCGCGGGAAGCTTGCACCTAGTACGATTCACTCTTATGTGTCGGGTTGTAGCAAACTCGTTGATGAATTTCATGGGCGCGACTTCAGTGGCGTCAGTGAACGAGAATTTGCGGCGGAATTGGAATCACGCGAGACCCTGCTCGCAAAGCTGGAGCGACGCACGACACAGAGCGACCAGCCCTATCTATATCGCGAACTCCGAAAAATCCTGCTCGAGGCTGATGCGGAGTTCCCCGCAAAGTTCTTAAGTAGCATGCTGCCAGACTCCTCATACCGACCTGCCGGCTATCTGACATCACTAGCCCAGCAACAACACGTTGTCAGAACACTCTCCCAGTGGTGGGATGAAGTTGGAAGAAGGACTTCTGAACCAGGACAGATTGATGAGTTTGAGTCAGCGCTTTTGGCCTGTGAAATAAGCCAACGATCGGGCCTCCGACACAGTGAACTCTCTGGACTTTTGATTCGTGATGTCAGGTTAGTCGATAACCGACTCAACATCTCGGTCACGCCCAACAACAATCGCGGACTCAAAACCAAGTCGAGCCGCCGCCCAATCACCCTGTTCCTTGAACCCGATGTCGTTCGATTAGCCGAGAGAGATATTGAGAACAGAAAAGCAGCATCCAATGACGCCACCTACTTCTTTCGAAAGTCGAACGGCACCTCCTACGGGGATCAACTCGCCAAGATTATCGCTGAGGCTGCAATAGGAACCATTGGCCACAAAGCCAACCGAATGCACGCAGCGCGTCACAACCTTGCGACGGCAACAGGCGCTCATCTATCGACTGGTGCGCACGATGCTCTACCGATTTTCATTGAGCCAATACCACTGTCTAACAAAAGGCGTCAGCCAATACGGATGCTTTACCGAAGGATGAGTCGCTTTTTAGGACATGGCTCACCAGTGACGACGCTCAGCTATTACGACCACTCGATGTGGTTACAGACCGAACCAGGGACGTGCTTGCTGCAGTGGCGTGGTAGTGACATCGATTGGCTAATTTCTAGACCTACCAGCAGGTCACCCATTCATGGAGAACGACTCGCTCAGCGGCAGGCCGACCACCTGAAAGCTCGCCTTGACGAAGTCAACGCTAAATTTCTCAAACCGTTCTGCGGTAAGCACCCGCCGCCGCCGACCGAAATATTGGCAAGGTCGCTGTTGCAAGTGTCGAGATTGGTAGTCATGGCGCAACAGGCCAGAGATCCGGTGAAATTTGCCAATCAATCAGGACTGACTGATGAGGAAGCCGCTGATATCTACGAATTTCTTCGAAGACAGGACCGTTACGTCTCTCGCGGAAAATTTTTCCCTGAAAAAAATCTGAAAAATCGTGGCAGTTTCAAGAACGCAGACACTTGGGAGCCCGTCATAGTTTTTATCGACAAACTGCTAAGCAACGGCGAAACGGGGCTTCATCAGCTTGCAGTGTGGGCACTAGAGAACATCCATGAGTCACCAAAGCGCGAACAGAAAATAAGGAATTTTGCGCGACTACCCAAAAGCATCGAGGACGAGTACGTCAAATGTATCCACGATCCCAAAAAAAGCAGATCGACGAACCTACTGTGCGGCAACACATTACTGATACTGACCATGCTGCTTGCAGAGAGGCTTGAGAGCATCTGAAGGGTCATCATCGCCGTTGAAGTCAATTTCTTTGATTTGGGGTGGAGCGGTTGACTGATAAGACGGGCAGGGTCATCGTCATAGGGGGTGTTCTTCACCGCTCTGGGATTCTGTGGCTAGTTTCGACCTGCATCGTTCAGCCAAGAAAGTATACGCTTTTACTTATAACTATTCAGAACCCACCGCAAAACGCGCAGGCTACTCCAATGCAGCAAAAGCGCGGACGTTTCCCACTGACTGCCACACCTGACGGCTGATGGTGAGGGTAATGGGCATTAGAATTGCCCCACAGGTGCAGGGACCACGAGCAGTAATCCACTCGAACTCGCAATGGCATCTCTTGCCCTATCTGGGGCTATTGGAGGCCCTGAAAGACCACGACGACCAAGGCACTACCATAGTTTGACTAAACAAAGATTGACGACGTCGCGACCATCAGCAGATGAGGGAATTGTGCAGTATCTGATTACGCTGTAAGCCAGAGGGTGCCTACCAACGAATAGAATTCCGGCTGGCACTGAAGTTAAAAATCTTTAGCGAACCATATTCCTAGTTATCGGCTTGGTCGATCCCCCTGATACCACAAATTTAACGAGGTAGTCCGCAACCTGGCCGAAAAAAGGCGCCGGGTCACTCCATATGAAGTCATCATACCGGCATCCGGCTACGGGAGGCGGAGCACCGCGCAATTGACGGAATTCGCCAGCCAACAGATGCTCGACGAGCGCAATGCCATCGCCTAAAAGCCACCGGACATAAACACCAGCTTGAGTGGCCTCAGCCTCATCGGGAGGAAATCCGGCAGAGACTTGATACCAAAGCCAGGGAAGATCGACGCCCGCCTCGTAGGGCACTGCTACGGCGCCACTAAGGCGGCCGTTGACATCGATCAAATGGGGTATACCGGCTTCATCACAAACCCAGTCGGTATTGAACATGCCATGCCAACTCAGCGCTTTGAGGGCAGTCGTTGCATACTCCACGACGGCAGCGTGATCAACGCTCCGCCGGTAGGTAGACGTACCGAATTTGCCGGAACCTTTGCAGCGAAGGATTTCGAAAGGGCACATACCTATGGGCTCGCCATGGCAAAACACACCATCTAGCTTGAACTTTCGTCCACGGAGATACTGCTGGACGATCGGCCAGCGCGCCGGAGACAAGTCAAAAGTCTCTACCAGGCGTTGGACAACCTGCCGCAGCGCCTCTTCGGAGTGGACGATTTCAACCCCACGGGCACCATGGCCCACTCGGACCTTGACAATTGCCGGATAGCTCACCTTGGCCGCGGCGTTGAGAAGGCTTTTATTATCGTGGATTTTAAGAGTGGCAGGCACCGGCACGCCCGCAGCCCTCACCGGCGCCAAGTAATCAAGCTTGTCTTCGGCTTGCAGCCAATCCTTCAAAGCTGGCAACGCCACCCGAGCGCCGGCCGGCAGTCGGTCCCGGTAGCGCATAACCAGTTCAACATCCTCAAAACACGGTAGCAGTACCTTTGCGCCGTAGCTGGTCATTGCTCTACTGACAGCCTCTATATAGGCTTCAGGCTCTGTATAAAAGTCCGGAAGCCGGGTGAAGCTTTTTGCATACCGCGAGAAGCGCGACATGGCTATACGAGAGTTATCGCCCACGTGTACCTCGACACCGCGGTTGGCCAATGACCGAAGCACCGTATAAGCAGAACGGCACCAGCCGAAAGTAACGAAAGCCGCTGGTAAAGACTGGTTAATCTTCAAGAGGCACCTCATCAAGTACGCTCTTTAACCCACGCCGCACTGGTAGTTGCCACACAAGCTTGCACCAGTCATGGTTGCCCTCGATGAGGCCGGGGCCCTCGCCGGTAACGGCAATGTCCCAGCCAACAGAGCGATTCCGTGAAAAAAGCTTCTGCGCCTCCAGCGCCATCTCCAAACAGGCGGACCAGTGAGGAACACAGAAGCCCTCGATTGGTGTACGAGTGATCGGGTGAACCGTCTGCGGCTTCTTGGTGATGTCGGAATAAATGCCGGGCCCTGTGACTCGGCCGGTTTTATCATCTACTGGAGCGGCCAAGTTGCCCGCCGCCAGGTTATCCACTAGAGAATTAACCGAGATTCGTAACCGACAACCGAGCAAATACGCCCGATCTTTTGAATCGAGCGCAGTAACGACACGTACGGTATTCACCCCGGAGGGTGAGAGACGATTCAGGTCAGGATGCTGTTCGATAGGCGTCTCCAGCAAATCATAGCCTTCTGCCTGCATCACCGAGAGTAAATCGGAATGCCGCAAACCCGTGGTATTGATAAAGCGCACTGATCTGCCACATTTGCCCCTGGCACCCTTTAATACAAGCAGGTGATGCCTGCTGAGAAGCTCATTTAAAAGCTCCGGGTGCTCAGAAACCGCTTCGCGATCAAACACCCTATGGCGAAAGAATCGCTGGTAGGCCTTGTAGAACGCTCGTTTATCATCCAGCACCGCACGTGCGCCCGGTGGATTGGCGCGTAGTTGAAACTCATACATCGTACCGGTACCCGCCCAGCTCGATTTCTGGCATTCACTCAAATTCATGAAGCCGAACTGGTACCACTCGAGCGGCGAGATATTGTAACGCAGACTATCGCGCAGAATCATGAACCACTGTAGGCCTCGGCTGTATCCCTTAATTCCCTTGGTGTGCGCCATAAATCGGCGAAGCAATGGCCAGTCCATTTCCTTGAGGTAGTAGACGAAGTAGGCAGCGCGTTTAACATTAGGCATTCGCCATTTCCTGAAAACGGGGACAAAGCAGAACCGGGCCATCCTCTCGAACAGAATTCGATTTACCGTCTGGACGGCGCAACATATAGGCTTCAACATCCGAATAACGCTCTAAACACCGGCGACTAAAACATTACCAAAGCCTGTAGCCCAGCCGCCTAAAAGCTCGGTAAGACTCCTTTGTCGGGAAAGAAAAATAGGAGCCCTCCTCCTTGGGCAAAAAAGGCTTCACTGACCCAGCAGCTATCATTGTTACAGCTTCAGCAAGAAGATCGGCGCCAACCGCCTTGGTCTTTTTCAACATAGCATCCATGGAACATCCAGGCGGGATCTGGACGGCGTGTTGCAAGATAATACCCCCTTGGTCAATCCAATCATTCATAAAATGAACGGTGACCCCGGTCTCTCTTTCTCCAGATGCCATCGCCCAATAGGTTGGGTAAAGCCCACGAAATTTCGGTAACTTGGAGGAATGAATGTTTATGCAGCCTGCCGGGGCTGCCTGAAGCAAGTCTTCCTGGAATTTCTGTGTTGGCGAGATCGAAACAATTAGGTCTACTCGCTGTCCCCAGACAACCTGAAGAAAAGTTGCGGCATTAACGTCATCAACGTTCTGGCACTCGACTTCCCACCTCCGACATACATCGCGCATAGAAAAGATACGATCCTGCCCCAAAAAACCCCTTAAACGATCACGAAGTTTTGCGCTCGCCAGACGGAAAGCCTGCTGCAGTACAGGCCAGACGCCAAAAATCCCAAGAAATTTCCAGGCAGCCGCCCATGGGCTGGGCAACAACGTGTTCTTTGCCAACACGACCCCAACCACCTCATGCTTGTGAATCACATTCCCTAGAAACCGATTCAGACAGCCGGGGAGGTAAAACTCATCCTCTTCAGTTATGACAAGAATTTTCATCTTCAACTTATGACTCTCCCAGCATCGGCAGAATGCTCTCATACGATGTGAACTTGTTTTCGGTCATCAGGCGCCTTATTTTTTCTGAATTTCTTCCCCGTCCGATCAGCTGCTGCACGTAGTAGAGCCAGGACCTTACCGAGCGCAACTCTTTCTGAACAACAACATCTTCGGCATCCAGTTCATAAGGATGGAAATAGAATGTTTGGTGGTGATCTCTGCCGGCCCTTTTAATCAACACACTTATCAATTTGTAGGGTAAAAGGCGAAGGTAACCGCCTCCGGCTACCGGCAGATTCACACCTGCAACACGGGCGGTCGCCGGCGGAAACTCCCAGAGACCAGCTCGACGATGCGGAACACGTGGTGCGGAGGCAAGTCCATACAGGCCGCGCCGTATCGGAAAAATACTTGAGTCGTAGGCAAAACCCATATCCCGCAGAATATCCAGCGCCCAGAGTGAGCTTCCCGTTATTGACCAATAGGGAGCGCGATATCCCAACACCTTAGAGGCACCCGCCTTGCTCAATAGGGTTAGAGCCTTTTCAGTATCGACAGCAAACTCCGCCCTAGTCATGTTGTAGACCAATCGATGAGCATAGCTATGGCATCCAACTTCGTGTCCGCGCCTGATGGTCTCTCGTACAAGGTCCGGGTAAGACTCAGCGACCGTTCCCAAGAAGAAGAACGTCCCTTTATTTCCTGTTTCTGAAAAAAGATCGAGCGCGCGCAATGTATTGGCAACTACACTTGGATGAGGTTGTTGGCCATGCTGGACACCATCTGCCGAGAACAGATCAACCGAAGAACTCCACCAGTCCTCAACATCAACCGTAAGTACATTCATTCTAGGTGCCTCAATCTAAAATCTAACTTCGTGGTTTACGACAGCAGAGCGGGATGCAATCTAGGCGCTCACAACGCTGTGTAAGCGTCGTCCAGCTCCCATCATCCACTTCCGGGCGCTCGATTAAGCAGCAACCGCGATATTTCAGGTTCAAGAGGGTTAACCTCGGGCTGCAGGCGCAACTTCGTCATGCTGTCGACTCAATCCGTTCAACTAATTCATTCGAACTAATAAATTCGACGTCGGGCCAGCGGTCCACCAGCCCTCTCAGTAAACGATGCAGCGCTGCGAGTCCGAAGCGACGGTTTTCCTCATCAATGTGCCCGCAGAAGTTCACCCGATGCGAGCTGATCATGGCCGGCTTGCGCCAGCGGAAGGCTGCTGCGACCTGCCTCAACGCCAGACCGACGGAGTCGAACGAAGGATTGTTTGTGGGCTCAAAGACCACATTACGCACCAAAGACAAGTGCCCACAGCCGCGAGAGCGTCCCAGCACATTGAATTCGCGAACCGTGCGATCACGATCCAGTCGCCGAACACAGTACAGCGGCTTGTCGATAGCCCGCACCCCTTCTGCCTCAAGAAAAGGGTAAAGATCAGGGTGCAGTTTCTGTGCCGGAGGTGTAAAAGTCGCGGCGGTGAAACCGTACAGCTTTTCGAACAGCTTCAGCCCATCAGCAATAATCTCACGATGACGGCCAACCTCTGAACGGCTCCAAACTCCAAAACCGTGGGTAAATCCCACCCCGGGCAACGAACGCTCATGCCCAATCCCGGCCATGGACCGATTATCGATATTGATTTTCAATGTGCGGCTGCCCGCTCTCAGTTTTCTTTCAAGTAATTCAACATTTAAATGCTCGCGCCCATGAAATTGCGGCTTCAGCAGCCCCGACTGAATACCCTCCTGCCAGAGGGCCCAGGCCCCACCATAGGCAGATGGCTGTTCAGCGGCCAGCCGCTCAAAGGTCTGAGTCACCAGCTCGTATCGATAGCCCTCGGCGCTTCGCGACATCTCTCGAAAATCCGGATTTGCGGAGAGCACATAAGGGCTCCAGACCGCATGGCGTCCATGGTGATCTGTAACTTTCGAGAGTGTCTGGAACAATGCCTCAAGATCTTGCCGCGTCTCCAGCGAATCCAGGTAATCGAACCGGCCTTCGAGCGGTACACCGCTTGTAAGCATTCGGTCTCGTGCCCTCTTTGAATCGAGGCGAACGTTCCCATAGTCGTCTACCGAAAATATCACCAGCTTGTCTGACGTATGCCAACCGGGGATATTCTTGAGGTTGTCGTACAGCTGCCTTTTCACTGATCTCCTTCCATGGGCATCAGATAGCGCTCGACAAAACGGTCGGCATTGCCTCGTCGAAAATTGCGCGACGCCTCCTCGGCGCGCGCCTGCATATCAACCTGCATGGTTTTATCCACTGCCAATTTTCGGATGAATTCAGCGATACCCTCGAGATCCTCAGCGGGGAAACAGCGGGCGCACCCGTATTCACTCGCATAGCGTGCCAGCTCGCTGTTGATCCCTGCGATATACAGACTCGGAATGCCCAGGCTCATCAGGTTGTAGGCTTTGCTCGGGACACTGCCTCGACTCACCGATTCATGGAGAATGACAACGCCGAGATCCGCTGCAGACAACGATTGTGGGAACGTCGCATCGCTCTGGAAGGGAAGCAGCTGTAGATTGCCGCAATTACGCTCATGGATCATCCGCTTGATCTGCGGTTGCCGGGGGCCCCGCCCAATAATTTGAAAAAGAATGTTGTCCTCACCACGCAGGCGTTCGGCCACATCGATAAGCGTCTCAACGTTGTGTGTGACGCCGATGTTGCCTGAGTACTGAACGACAAACTTGCCCTCGAGCCTGTGTTCACGCACAAATGAATTCTGCTCCGCGCTTATACGCCTTTCATCCTGAAAAATTGACCAAATCGGTTCCACAATCAGTCGGCTTCGATCGACATACTGCGATAGCGTAGCTGCCATTCCCTCACTTATTGTAAAAATACGCCAGGCTTTACGAAACGAGAGGCGATTCAGAGCTGACCAACACCGAAAAACGGGGTGGTTTTCCTTCACGCCCTTGATTCTCAACAAGTCCGGATACACATCCCAAATCAGTGCACTGAATCGCGACGGAAGCAATAGGCCCAGCAAGTAAGCCATCGGCGGGATGGACACGAACAAAACCTCATACTTTCGGTACCTGGTACGAAGCAGCAGCCAGATCAGGCACAGTGCGAGAGAGAAAGAGCCAAGCTTTTTGACTACCGGTCTTTCATGCCAGCGGTTGATCCGACAGACTTTTATATCCGGACTAAGCTCCTCACCTTGCGCATGAACGCTGCCCGTGATCAGAACAACTTCAGAGAAGCGTTGACTGAACGCATTCGCGAGCCCAATCGTCAGGTAATTAGCCGCCTGGTTGACCAGTACAATCTTCCGGCCTTTGGACTTGGCTGGCTTCACTAATGCTCCGACCCGTTCGAAGTACGCTTAACCAGATCGCGGCACAACGCCAAAAAGGCGACCGCACGCTCTCTAGAGGTTCCAAACCGGCTTAGCTGACGCTCGCCTTTTTCGACGAGACGGTTGCGCACATCAGGATTCGCCCTAAGTTCAGAGATTCTTGCGAGTGCTTCACGGGCGTTAAGCGGCTGAAAATAAAGCGCGGCTTCTCCGCAAATCGCGCGAGCAAACCCGAGATCCGTCGTAATTATCGGACGTCGCATTGCCATCGCCTCTACATAATTGGCGGAAAAACACTCCATCAACGTTGGAAGAAAAAGCGCATCCGTTGCCTGATAGAGCACCGGACAGCTTTCTGGTTGCTGCGGCCCCACATTGTCAACAAGAAATCGATGCTCCGGTAAGATAACCTTGTTAAGGTCCTCTGTCGGCAATGTCATTACGAACCGCACATCGTCAATTGCGCGCTCGCGCATCAACGCAATTATGTCGTTCAAAATCTCGAGGTTTTTGTGTCGATGATAGCTGCTCAGAATGAGAATACGAAAAAAGTCTCCTTCAGCCATAGACTTCAGCGCTTCACTGGATGGGCCGATCGTCGCGAGCCTTGAGTAAGCACTGCTGATAGTATTAGGGACTGTGAAGACCTGATCGCGTTCAATCCATGCGCGCAACCGTCGATTCGCGTCGTCGGTTTGAACGACCCACGCATCAGCAAAACCGTGTGTAAAGTATCGGATCGCTTGACATTTTGCATACCAGCGTAAGCGCTGCCGCCTGTTCAGTATCTGCGCAAAGTAAGGCGACTCCGGGTACAACGGATGCGGAAGATTGAAGCCCATGAGATGCGGCGCATTCGGCCGCCAGTAGGAAGGCCCCGTGGTTGTAAACACCACATCAGGTTGGTAGGTTGACTCAACAGCACGCAAGTCATAAGCGGGGCCGCGGAACGATAGTAGTCGCTGAGCCGGTCGGTAGCCGATCCTGAAAAACTCAAAATTCTCCGGAAATTCTTCTTCCCTCAAAGCGGCGTTCAGTCCGGGTCCCACAATAACTCCATAATGATGCTCACCCAGCGCAATGCACTCACGAAGAAAAGACAAGGCCACCTGCACGCCCCCGCCCTTTAACGTACTCGCCGTGTTCACCAGGATCCGCATCGACAAGCTATTACCTTCAACCGTCAAAAGCCATGTTCCCTGGGGTGCGCGGGAAGGCAGCCCACTGAAGATTTAGCAGCGCAGAACGGTTCGCTCGTCGCTTCGGGTTCAGTTTTTTAGTTAGCAAAGCCCTCATGTAAAAGGTATCGAAGCGATTAAGCTCCGCGATTGAATATTTATGAAATTATTGAATTTCATAAATACGGCAAGCTGATGTAGCGTCATCCATATAAAGTTTTCCGGGAGGTTATCCGGGTCAGGAACAGGAAACGCCGGCGCACTACCGAGCGCGGCGGCAGGTTCGTTCCCGTGACCTTCGTCAAGAACGACAACTACATAGCGGTTCTGCTCCTGAAAAAAGCGCCCTCCCTCCTCGGATTGCCGAGTGTCTAATATCACGTGCCTTTTCGGCGCGTTCAACACGTAATCCAAAAAAGGAATTTTACCGGCGCCAACCTCTTGATAGTTTCCTGTGAGAGTCTGCACGGTTGGTGCTAGTTCCAGTACATCGTGATTCCCGCATTCCAGCTTCAACTGCATAGCGACATGAAGCACGCCATTTATGCGGCGGAAGACAAAAGCGCATAGCCCCTCTTGAGCTGGTTGAATCATCGGTTGGGACCACCGATTAACCTCCCTGCCTCCTATTTCCACATCTACGGGAATTACTCTAAAGAATTTTCGATCATTGCGAACGATTTCTTGATCGCCAAATATCCACTCGTCAACGTCGCCAAGGTCGACCTTCTCAACGGTCAAATCGTATTTACTTTTCAAGCTAGTTATTTTTGAAATAATTTCAGCCGTCGTATGCAGCGCCCCATGATGACTTAAAGCCGACCTCGCGAAATCGCTTGCCAGATTATTTTTGTCTGGACCTTTCAGATAAGAAAAAAGTGAACAAGTGTCTGGGTCAGTAGTGCCGAAAGGAAGGCCGGCGAGCACGGTTCTACTATCCATGTTCACCAGATTATCCCGTTTCAGAAGCGACTTTATTTGCCCAACAGTCAACCAGATGAAATTCGGTGGAAGCTCAATATCATCATCAATTTTCACGACGATATTCCGGTTACGCTTCCTAAGGAACCGTGCACCCTGCTCCGACTGCAGCTGGTCTAAAAGAACTTGCTGAGACTTTGCATCACGGAACACTGAAAGAAACTTCGGCGCCCGGCCCTCGTGAACTTGCGAAAAGTTGCTCTTAGTAGCTTGCAGGGTAGGCGAGAGCTGCGCCTTATTGATATTGCCAGGCTCAATTTTAGCCTGCATCAATAAATGAAGGACGCCATTAAATTCCTTGGCCAAAAAACCAAGGTATCCAATCTCCGGCTGGTTAATAATGGGCTGCTCCCATTCAGCCTTAAGACCCCAATTGGTTCTTACCCTGATACCGTCGATTGAAAAAAACCTTCCGGACTCGTGAGCGAGCGAGCCGCTTTCCTTTGAGTAAGACCAACTCTTCAAGTCACTGAACGAAGTTCTCTTGACAGAGACGTCGGCGGACCGATTAATAGCGCCAAGCCACTCTAAAACCGCCTCGTCTTCCAGGCCCAGACTTTGCTCTGTGTACGCACTTTTTAAAAACATGCGAGATACAGAAAGCTCCCATTCTTTCATATTACCGAAGCAGGCTCCCTCTGGCTGGACCCAGCATTCTCTCGAGACCTGGCGCGCAAAAATCGAAGACCAAAGTCATAGATCTCTAACACAGCGAATAGCGAACCCGAACCGTTGAAAACTATCTATACGCTCGAGAGTGTTGCTATTTGCCGACGCCTTGCGCCCCCAACAAAGGACCGAAGGATCGGGAAGGTAAGACCAGAAATAGCCACCTGAGTGAAGCCCCCCAAAGGCGCCGTTAATACCTCGTGAACCACCTAACGAACCAACCGCCCATTGCTCACGCAATGCTTTCAAGTCATGCGGATAACTCCCTGAATCGGTCGCGTCGCCCTCGTACAGCGCGAGCACCGACTCCAGCCCTTCCCAATCTGACTCAAGCGGGAGGCGCCATCCGCTTGGGGCAATACCCCTTTCATCATGGGCTGCATACCAGTTGTAAAGCATGCCAAATTGCTTGGCGTTAGCTTCAACGTTATCGTAAAAGCAGCATGCGGGGGTTGCGGCAACACCAGCGTTTACATATTCCTTGCTGTCTGCGCAGAGCGGTATGAGGTCGCCATTAGCAAACCGCGACACTCGCAAATTTGCCAGCATCCACAACCGCTTACCAACTCTCGCTACCGGATAGTCAATTCCGTCGATATCGGTGACAAAATCCATAGTTGAAGCCATACCGTCGCCTTTCCTTACCAAGCTTGTGGTTTTTTGCTGTCAAGTATCCGCATCTGACGACTGAAAACGCAGATGACGATACGGCTCGTTTTTATATAGCTGCCCGTCACGCAGAAGCTGCCCATCGTACTGGGCTACATCAAGGTGAAAGCGGGTCGGCCCCTCGTAATTAAAAAAACGACGCGGGACCTCCAATCTCTCGGCACGCTTTTTGTCATACCGCGAACCATAGCCAGCAAACCTTATCGCCAGGGCGGCCCGCGCAGGCTCAACTCCTGACTCCAATACAACTGAACGATGGATGACGTACTTGTCAAACAACAAGGCATCGCCCAACTCAAAATCGTCTGTCACCGCAAAATAATTCAAGAGGCGCCGCATAGCCGAACTGTTCAACACGCCGTCGCGCAACTCAATATATTCCTCGAGGGTGATTTCTTTATTAGCGGCTATGGCGGCCTCCAGGAGATCGAAGGCAGCGGGGTCGACATCGTCGTAAACAAAACGGCCGGAAATGGTATTTTTTGGTACGTAAGACATGCCGCCTTTCTGTCGGGAATTATCTATTTTTATCAGCGGGATCCATAGTGTGCAGCCGAAGTCTTCAGCACGCTGAAAACCAAAACTCTGGGTACCGATATGCCAGGGAAACCCTGAGCTGAGTTGCTGTTTCAGCTCAAATGCTAGTGTCTGCGTGTGTAATAGGTCTTGCTTCGCTAAGTTACAGACGACACCGCCTATTCGGTCCCGTATGAGTTCGATAAAAAAAGGATCACGAGTGAGAATATCGTATTTCAATCGTGCAAACCCTGTTTGATACTTATCTGTCGGTCTGGCCAGAAAGCCATCAACCTTTTCCTTAACGGTATCGAGAATGTCATTGGTCAGCAGACCATCCAGTAACACGAAACCACGCTCCTTAAATGAGCGATGCTGGGTATCAGACAACTCGTATTGATGCGCCATTTCTGTGTTCCTTAATCCCCTCGACATTTACAAGTTGCCTCTATTAAAGAGACCGAATTACCCGGCAGGGGTTTCCCGCTGCGACAACATTGCCGGGTAACGAATGAGTCACGACACTGCCGGCCCCTACAACGGTGTTTGCGCCGATTTCAACGCCCTTCAGAACCGTAACACCAAGGCCAAGCCAGACATCATTGCCTATTGTGATGGCACTTGGTTTTGCGGCTCGGGTATCACCCGGGTGCCATTCCCCATCACTGATAGTGGTGTTTGCGCCGCAGCGAACGTTTTCCCCAAGAGTCACCTTCAGAAAACAGCCGATCACAGTTCCACTGAGGCCGCAGCCAGTGCCAATGGTCAATGTAGCGGCGCCATGAGCAGACAGAATGCAAGGCCTGTTTATTCCTACAAGATTCGACCTAGGCGCTGACCGGAATACGCATAAGTCACCGATCTTTATGGAGGCGGCATGAGATTTGTGAAATGAGGTTCTTCCGTGGAATCGGCATCGCCTGCCCAGTTCAACTGCGCTCAGGAATGCCTCCAGATAGTTAATGAACGTATAGATCCTGCACAGCGCGATCTTGCGGGCGGCGCGAACCAAGTTCCATGCTGACGGCCTCAGCTTGAGAAAACTCATATCAACCTCGCTTTCTAGTCGGGCTTCAGCAACTGAAGTGTCCTCGCATTACCGAGCGATGCGAAAAATGCCTGACCACACAAATTTGCACTGAGTGAAGCTCTCTGCGATCTTCGGAGTATTCTGTGCAGCACTCGCACACGGGATAGTTAGACCGCTTCGTTTTCACAGACAACACCCTCCCGAGACGAAACTTCAGTCACACGCCCATCGGCTAACCGAATAACAAAGTCGCAGTCTCGTAGCGTGCTGGTTCTGTGTGCAATGATGAACACTGTGACGTCCCTTTCGATCTCCTTCAAAGAACTCATAAGCGCTGCCTCGGTTTCAGTGTCCAG